>NZ_NERM01000010.1:0-192622 GCF_002215235.1 Rhodococcus sp. BUPNP1 | reverse complement strand
CCAGGCCACGATCTGCCTGGCTCGGCGGCGCGTGGACGTTCTCTACGCTCTGCTCCGCGACAACCGCACCTGGCAACCGAATGTGCCGGTTACCGCGGTGGCGGCTTGACAGGATCATTGAGAGTCCTTTCGTCGTGATCGACCGGGCGCCGGTTCGGACGGTCTGCCGAGTCACTGGGCTTTGCGGTAGGCGTGGCGCAGCTGCCAGATCCGGACGCCGCCGATCACCGCGGCGATCAGCAGTCCCGCCAGAGCCGCGAACAATAGCGCCACGCCCAGCGGGAGTGTGAAATCCCAGCCGAGGAAGGCAATGGCGGTGCGTTCGGTGTTCTGCAGGATGAACACCAGCAGCGCGACGGTGACCACCGCTCCTATGGTCAGTGCCACCAGCATCCGGCCGGTGCGGGTCGGTTCGACCGCTCCAGCTGCGGGTGCGGTGTGGTCTGCGGACCCGGTGGGGGTTGGGTCGGCGTCACCGGAACGCCTACCGGGGTGTGAGTTGTGGGTACGCATGATCGGTTTCTCCCTTCATCGGTCCGGAGCACGCACCGGGGCAATCCCGTGGGTGGTCAGAATGTGCCGAGGGTGCCTTGCCACACGGCCGCGAGGAGGTAGAGAGCAACAGCGAGGGGATAGTAGGGATTCATCGATGTTCCTCAGCGTGCTTCAACATGCCTGGGCCGCACGGGGGATGTGAGGTCACTGCTGGGGGAGCAGTGTGATGGGTCGAGATCTCCACGGGGTGCTCGACATGGGCGCCACGCGCTGTCCGAGGCGAGTTCAGTGCGAATCGGTGGAGGTGTTCGGTCGTGTGTCGCCGACCGGGGCGTCGCGCTCGGGCCGGTCTGTGGAGGTCGGGACGTGCATGCGGTCCAGGTGCAGTTTGATCCATTCGGTGGTCACGGCCGGATGGGCGGAGTGCGGGTTCATGATCGGGCTCAGCTGGTGGGTTGCGGATAGTCGCAGTCCACGGTCGGGTTGATGCCCATGTAGTTCAGGGGTCCGGCCACAATGGTCACCGCGATGGTGCCGACGCTGGCGCAGTTGGTCGAGGCGTCACCGTAGTATCCGCGTTGTCCCGCGGCGACGGCGCCGATGATCAGCCAGGCCAGTATCAGAATGGTGAGCAGACCGGACAGGCGGCTTCTGGTTCGCATCGTGTGCTCCACTCCACGAAAGCGGCCGCATCGAGCGCGGTGCTCGTTCGGCCGTCCCGACCGGATGGGTGCGGGGTCCGGGGATACTCGATCCGGCCGACTCCATCCGGAGGGGGCGTGCCCCTCCGGATGCTGTTCGTTGCGGTGGTGCAACCATTGCGACCGGTTGGGCAGATCCAAATCGTCGATGGATCTTGCACTTTCGTTTCTATGGCTCACCCTAGTAAGCCGGTGTGGGCGTGCCAAGGCGCTGACGTGGTTGACCGTCGATGGTTATGCGATTGCAATCCCTGGGTTCGCTCGAAGTCAATCCGTGCACGGTGAGGTCCGAACATCGCCCGGTAGGACTGCAGCTCACCGATCCCGGGCATCACGGGTGGCGAGTTGGGCACGTAGCGCAGCGATCTCCGCCGCCAGGTCCGCGACCTGTGCCCGGGTGGCGGCCTGGTTCGCCTCGTCCTGTTCACCGACGCGTTCGACGAGCCAGGAGGCGAGTGTTGCGGTGATCACGCCCAGCAGCGCGATACCGGCAACCATCAAGGCGACTGCGATCGCCCGTCCGGTGATGGTCACGGGGGAGAAATCGCCGTATCCGACGGTGGTGACGGTGACCGTCGACCACCACAATGCTTGCGGGTAGGTCTCGATCGACGCGCCCGGGGCACCGCGTTCGGCGTCGAGCATCGCCAGCGAGGAGATGATCAGCAGCAACAGGGTCGAGCCCGCTGCGTACAGCACCACCCGCCCACGCACCGCCGCACCAGCCGAGCGTTGCAGCACTCCCAGCAAGGTCACCAACCGCAGCAAGCGCAGCGGCCGGAACACCGGCAGGACGACCATCGCCAACTCGTGCCCATGGCGCAGCAGCCACCGACCCGGGCGCGGCGCCAATCCCAGGCGCACCACGAAATCACCGGCGAACACCCCCCACGTGATCCACATGATGACCCCGGCGAACTGTGCCGATGCCCCCACCGGCGGGCCCAGCACGGTCCACGCATAGGCACCGAGAAACGCCACCGCGGCCGCCATCAACGGCCACTCGGACACCTGCTGCCAACGTTGTTCGGTCATCGAACGATAGTGACCGACCGGGGGCGGCGAACGCGAACAGCCGTTGGCTTCCCGCCCGGCACTGCCGGCGAACCCGGACGCGTTAGGGCGCTCGACGAGATGCAGGCAATATGGGTGAGGGAGCGAGCAGCGCAGCAACAATGCTGCGGCGACGCCGCGATCGACCAGGCGTGCGGCGGTCGCGGCCGGTGCGATCGGCCATGCGGGAAGACGGTGATGACCGGGCCGGGCAGGCGCGCAGCGCGCCCCGATGCCCTCACCGACCGCCCGAGTTTCGCCCTCACCGGCATCGTTCGGGTGCCGCAGCGGCAGGCCAGCCCGGGGCGGGCCATCGTCCGCCGAATCGGATCCGCCCTGGCCGCTCTGGCGGCGGTGGTCGTGGTGGTCTACCTCGACCGGGACGGTTACACCGATGTGCGCGGTGATGGTCTGTCCCTGTTCGACTGTCTCTACTACGCGACGGTGTCGTTGTCGACCACCGGATACGGGGACATCGCTCCGGTGACCGATACCGCGCGTCTGGTCAACGTTGTTCTCATCACTCCGCTGCGGATCTTCTTTCTCATCGTGCTGGTCGGCACCACCTTGTCGGTCCTGACCGAGACCTCGCGGCAGGCGCGGCGGATCCGGCGGTGGCGCCGCCGAGCGCGTCATCACACGATCATGATCGGCTACGGCACCACCGGTCGTGCGGCAATCGACGCGATGCTCGCCGAGGGCCGCGACCCGGCGCAGATCGTGGTGGTGGACAGCGACCCGGCCGCGCAGGCCGCCGCAGCCGGACGAGGACTGGTGACCATCGCAGGATCGGCCATCAAAGCCGATGTGCTGCGACTGGCCGGAGCGGGGCGCGCCACCGCCGTTGTGGTGGCGGTCGACCGGGACGACACCGCGGTGCTGGTGACCTTGTCGATCCGCGAGATCGCTCCGACCGTACCGGTCACCGTGGCGATCCGTGAGTCGGCGAATGTGCGTGCCGCGCGTCGCGCCGGTGCGGATTCGGTGGTGTTGTCCTCGGAAACCGCCGGACGCATGCTCGGTTTGGCCGTGGCGACCCCGACGGGCGCCGAACTCGTCGACGAGTTGCTCACCTCCGAGACAGGTCCTGCGCTCACCGAACGGCAGGTGCGGGCCGAGGAGATCGGGTGTGCACCGCACGGGCTGCCCGATCCGGTCGTCGCGGTGGTGCGCAACGGGCAGCTGTTGCGCGCCGGCGCGAGCGAGGCGGGGGTGCTCGAGGCCGGGGACCGGTTGGTGCAGGTGCGCCGCCTCGTCGGCTGAGTCGAGATCCGGCAGGCGGGGTTACGCGGGAGAAGGACCCCGGCAGATGGACGGCATCGTCTCAGCTCGCCTCGGACGTTGCCGAACTGTTCTGTCCGGGATCGTCGTGGGGGTGGCGCCGCGCATTCACCGCCTGGGCGGCGATGATCACTGCTGCCACCGCGGTGGTGATCGCCACCGTGAACCAGTCGCTGCGTGCTTTCATCATGACGAACGGCACGAGCACGAGCACATCAAGTGCGATGGCCACCGCCGGAATCCACACGGTGAACTCGACCCGGTGGCGCAGTCGGCGGATCATTCCCCAGTGGATGGCGATGTCCATCGACAGATAGAGCATCGCTCCGAGCGCCGCGATCCGGCTCAGGTCGAACAGGCTCGCCGTCACCAGTGCCAACGCTGCGGTGATGAGCAGAGACTGCCGGTTGAGCGACACCGGCACACCCGGGACTTGTTTCATCTCGCGCAGCATGTCGTACAACCTGGAGACGGAGAACAGGCTCGCCACCAGACCCGACAACGTTGCTACAACGGCCACTGCCACCGTCAACCACACCCCCCACGAACCGAACAAGGGTTCGGCGGCCTCGGCGAGGGCGTAGTCGCGGGCGGCGAGGATCTGCGGAACCGACAGGCTCCCGACGACGGCGACGGTCAACAACAGGTAGATCACGGTGCATACCGCGATCACGATCACGATCGAGCGAGCGATATTGCGCTCGGGATTGCGGATGTCCGCACCCTGATTGGTGATAGTGGTAAAGCCCTTGTAGGCCAGGATGCACAGGGTTGTGCCGGCCAGAAATCCCCACAGTCCACTATCCGGCGGCGCTCCGCCGGGACGTCCCACCAGCGCATCCGACAGCGCCGACATCCCGGTGGCGATGATTCCGGCCACCGCCAGCACGCCGATACCGGCGATCTTGAGCGCTGCGGTGACCGTGGCCGAGCCCTCCACCCATCGGTTACCCACCAGATTGACGACCGTCGCCGCCACGATCGCCGTCACGGCGAGCACCGGCACCCACACCGGGGAGTTCTGCATCCCGAACGGGCGCAGCAGATAGGTACCGAACGTTCGAGCCAGCAAACTCTCGGCCAGGATCATCGAGACGTACATGAACAACGAGAACGACCCGGCAATCACCCCGGGACCGTAGGCGGCGGTGAGGATCATCGCGATTCCTCCCGAGGAGGGATCGGTACTCGAATAGCGCACATAGGAATACGCACTGAATGCCACCACGACCGCGCCGGCGACGAACGCCCACGGTATCGCGGAGCCGGCCAGTTCGGCGACCTGACCGACCAGGGCGAAGATGCCCGCCCCGATCATCACGCCGGTGCCCAGCGCGATCGAGCCGATCAGCGACAGTTTCTTGGTCTCGCCGGTGCTGGAAGACATCACAGATCCCCTCCGTTCCGCGTGCGCGCCTCCGGTGCGGAGATCGCCCGCTGTGCCCGTCGCACCACAGGCCGATCCGCTCTCGCGGCTGCGCCCACGGTGCCCCGATGACTCGACACTCGATCCGGATACACGAGCGCCGTCCTAGCGAAACCTTCGGCTCGGCAATCGCCTTCACGACGACCAGGGTGTTTGGGCTTCTCGCGTGTGGCCCGTACGGTGCAGGCCCATGGCACTACCCTCCTTCGACATCGATACCCGCATGGCCTATCACGTTGCGCAACAAAATATTTTGCAACGACTCGACGCCGGCGCCGACATCGACGACGTGCGTGCACAGTGGCGGCAGACCATCGACCGCATCATCGACCACCGGATCGCCGGCGAGGATGCACTGGTATTCGTCCGAGCTCCCGAACTGGGTGCCGACCGTTAGACCTCACGGTGCGTCGGAGATCGGCGGCCGATGGGGCAGACGCACTACGTGCAGGAAGAAGTTGTCGATCGTGCGGATCACGCCCGCGAACTGATCGAAGTCGACGGGTTTGGTGATGTAGGCGTTGGCGTGCAGCCGGTAGCTGCGTAGCAGGTCTTCTTCGGCTGTGGAGGAGGTCAACACCACCACGGGGATGGCAGACAGTTCCGGGTCGGCCTTGATCCGGGCTAATACCTCGCGGCCGTCGAGACGGGGCAGATTCAGATCGAGCAGGATCAGATCCGGGCCGGGTGCCTCCCTGTACGGGCCCTGCCGGTACAGGAATTGCAGTGCCTGCTCGCCGGTACGCACCACGTGCACGACGTTGGTGATCTTGTGGTCGGCGAAGGCTTCCCGGGTCATCAACTCGTCTTCGGGATCGTCTTCGACGAGTAGAACGACGATGGGATCGGCAGGATCGGTCATCGTCTCTGCCTTCCGGTGGGGAGGACACGGCAGGGTGCACGCACGCGGTCGACGGTACGTCACCGCCGGTGCACCTGTCTTGAGTGCCCATCCCGGTGAAGACACCAATTGCGGCAATCGGGCGCGAGCGCGAGCGTTGGCTGTGTCAGACTGCGGGCATGGCTGTCGATCCGCGGGGTGCCGACCTGAAACGTTTTCTTGCCGAGGATCCCGGTGGGCCGGTGGTGATGCTGAATCTGTTGCGTTTCGCCGACGGCGGACGGGAACTCTACGACCGGTACGCCGCGGCGCTGCACGAGAGGTTTCTGCCACGCTACGGCGGGGAGGTCCTCTACGCCGGGGACGGCTCGACCGCGCTGGTCGCCGAGTCGGGCCAGCAGTGGGATGCGGTGCTGCTGGTGCGCTATCCCTCCCGCAGCGCGTTTTCACAGATGGTCGCCGACCCCGACTACCAGCAGGTGACCACCTGGCGCACCGAGGCACTGACCGAAGCGGTGCTGCAGGCCACCGTGCCGTGGCCCGAGCGCTCCTGACCAGCAGCGCTCCTGACCAGCAGCGCTCCTGAGCAGCAGTGACCCCCACCGTCCGGCTCGGCCCGGCAGCCTTCGTCGTGCAGCTGCCGGACGGCATCGACCCGTCGGGGCACCGTGATGGGCGAGGAGTGGCGCGCGGTCATCGGTGCGCACCGCCGAACCGCACACCACCCCCGCACAGCCCATTGTTACCCGCTTTCCACAGCGGTGTCCGATGAACGACCCCACCTGACCTTTCGATTCTCCTGGGCTGGGCCACCGCGGCGGCGGTACTGTCGGGCACCGAAAAATCTGTACGACATGTTGAGAGCGTGCTTGCTCGGGTACGCGACAGACGAAGCGGAACTTGCTGTTCCGTAAGAAGCCGTCACCCGAGGAAAGGAGCACTGTCATGGGCACTGCAGCGAGCATGCTCGAGAGCTACCCGAAGAATGTGGGCGACATCGACACGGGCGTGTTGGCCGCCTGCATCGAGGCGTGTACCGACTGCGCGCAGACGTGCACCGCCTGCGCCGACGCGTGCCTGGCCGAGGACACCGTCGCCGACCTGACCACCTGCATCCGCACCGACCTCGACTGCGCCGACCTGTGTGCGGCGACCGCCCGGATCCTCTCGCGCCAGACCGGCAACAACGCGACGGTCACCAAGGCCGTGCTCGAGGCCTGCGCCACCGCCTGCCAGGTCTGTGGCGACGAATGCGACCGGCACAGTTCCCATCACGAGCACTGCCGGATCTGCGCCGAGGCGTGCCGGCACTGTGAGCAGGCCTGCCGCGATCTGCTCGCCGCCCTCAACTGACCTGCTCACGCAGCATCGCCGGCGCCGGGTCACCGTGGTGTGGTCCGGTGCCGGTGGTCGGCGGCGTAGGCAGCGCAGATCTGTTCGATCGATCCTCCGGTGTGCAGATAGCGGCTATCGAGATAGCTGGTGAGCGACCCGAGTTGCTGCTCGAGCCGCACTGCGGCGCGGCGCACCTCCATCGCCGTCGATGCCTCCCCGGCCCGAACCAGAGAGGGAGCGTGCCCGAGCATCGCGGCCAGGGACCGATCGGAGTCGGCGTCGCGGAAGAAGTACGTTTCGCCGTACTGCCGCAGATCGAACTCCACGGTGGTCAACGCCTCGGTGAGCTCGTCGAGTAGCGCGCACGCGATGCTCGCCTCTCCACGGCGGGCAACCTCGGTCGAATCGGTCGAGATCAGCAGATGCACGGTCCGGGCGGCGGCGCGGCGGCGGATCAGCGCCGGGTAGATCTGCAGGATCCACGAGATCGCCGCGGTGAACAGCACGAACCCGATCAACGCCTGCACCGGGAGCAGCAGCCGCAGCACCGGATAGACGGGGGTGATGTCGCCGTAGCCGAGGGTGGCCACGGTCACCAGCGACAGATACAGCGACGCCACCGGATCGGATGACGACTGCGGCTGCAGCGCAGAGGCAAAGGAGAAACCGCCCGGCATGTGCGGCAGGTAGATCAGCGCCCACCCGGTCACGATCATCGCAGCCCACAGCAACACCGTGGCGATCACGCCCAGCGGGCCGGCGGAGCCGAGCGCCCGACCGTGGCGGCGGATCCTCCCGGCGATCGACCAGATGATTCGGAACACCCAGCGGCTCAGCGTGCCCAGCCCGTGTGGATGCCACAAGGTCGCATAGATATCCCGCAGCGCCACCGCGATGAGTGCTGCGCCGAGCGCGCTGAGTAACCACGTCATTGCCGTCTACCTCCGGTCCCTATCGCGGGTCGGCTGCACGCGATCGACTCTTCCTGTTACGGCTCGGACGTAGAGTTTGCGCCCGCCCGCGGCGGTGAGGCCGAACGCCACTGTGCTCGCGGTCAGCACGAGCGTACCGGCGCCGAGCACGGCGTCGTCGACGCCGAGACGTTCGGCTTCCATCGTCAGATAGAACAATGCGGACACCCCCACAGGCCCGAACCAGCCGAGATACACCGCGTCGGGCAGCGGTAGATGCAGTGGCCGTCGCAACAACAGCACGATCGGGATCCGCCGCAGAAGCAGGACAGCGACCATCAAGGCGGGCGCTTTCCAGCCCAGCTCGGCCCATTGCTGCCACGGCAGGGCGGCGCCGAGCAGGAAGAACAACGGCAGGACTGCGAACCTGTTGACGGCCTCGTCGATCTCGACTTCGGAAGTCCGTTCGGCGCCGGTGCCGACGGCGTTGAAGGCCAGGCCGCCGACGAATACGGCGAGCACCCCGTCGACGTGCAGCAGACCGGCCACGCCGAGGATGCCCAGGGCCAACACAGCGGTGAACAACAGGGCCGGGCCGTGTGCGGTGGCGCCGTGCTTGTCACCCAGTCGCAGTGCTGCACCGCCGACGGCGCCGAGGAGTGCGCCGGCGACCAGGGCGCCGAGGACCTGCCACAGTGATTCGCTGACCGCCGCACCGGCGCTGAGTGGGCCGGCGACCGCGATCGCGGCGACCACCAGTGGCAGCGCCAGGCCGTCGTTCGCGCCGGATTCGAGCGAGAGCAGCTGTCGGTCCCGGGCGGGAAGGTCCCGTTCGGCAAGATCGCCAGTGACCACACTCGAGGCCAGCACCGGATCGGTCGGGCAGATCGCGGCCCCGAACAACAGCGCCGCGGCCAACGGTAAACCGGCCACCGCCCAGCCGAGTCCGGCCGAGATCGCCGCCATCGCGGGCATGACGACCAGCAGCAACACCGCCAGGGCGCGGCGGTGGCGACGCAGCGCGGCGATGGGATAACGCAACGCAACCGCCATCACGGACACGGCCAAGAGAACCCTGGCGAGCTCGTGGAACAGGCCGTGCTCGACCGTCACCGGCGCGATCGGCACGGCGTCGAGCAGCTGGGGGCCGAGCAGTACCCCGGCGACCAGACCGAGTAAGGGTTCGGACAACGGCAGGCGGCGCATCGCCGAGGAAATCGCTGCCACGATTACCCCGAGTCCGCCGACCACGGCGAGAACGACATCGATGTGCATGACGATCGCATTCCCGGATCGACGCATCGCAATCGTCACCCATCCGAACGATGGTGACTCGGGGGAGTGCGGGCCGAGATTCGGAGAATCAGTAGTCGTAGTCGCGGTCGGTGGGAGCGGAGCGGTGTCCCAGCCGCCGCAGATGCGTGCGCCGGCTCAGGCGGATCACGGGCCGGGCGAGAAAATCGAGCGAGCCGAGCAGGAACAGCCAGGTGCCGGCGGTCTGGGTGGAGTCGAAGAAGAACAACACGCTGCCGATGGTGAAGAACACCGCGATCAGGACGTCGTTGACGATCGAGGCTGTCTCGTATCGGTTGTCGATCACGACCTGCTCCCGGCCGACGGACAGTTGCAGCGACGGATCTGTTCGGGTGCGATCGGTGGCCATGGCCGGGCGAGTACCCGCGTGCAGGTGCGGGTATGCCCGATGAATGTGGTTCGGAAGCTGGTCCGATCTGATGCGGGTGGTGCTCGTCGGTGCGGCCGCCTATCTCTGGCTGGTGGTCGTACTGCGAATCTCGGGAAAACGAACCCTGGCCAAACTCAACGCCTTCGATCTGGTCGTGACCGTCGCGCTCGGTTCGACGCTGGCGACGATCCTGCTCAGCTCCGATGTGTCGTGGTCCGAGGGCGCGGTGGCACTGGTGCTGTTGGCGGCGCTGCAGTATCTGGCCGCGTTCGTCTCCTCCCGCCGACCCCGCGTGCGCACGGTGCTCACCGCCGATCCCACCCTCCTCGTCGAGGATGGAGTGCTGCTCGACCGGGCGCTGGCGCAGCAGCGGGTCAGTCCCGGGGAGGTGCGCCAAGCGGTGCGTGCCTCCGGGTTCGGAGACCTGGCTCAGGTCGCGGCGGTGGTACTCGAAACGGACGGCAGCTTCAGTGTGATCGCCTGCGAGCAGCGCGGTGACGGCTCGGCCTTCCAGGACGTGGCCCGCCCCGCAGACGACGACCGGCGACCCGATACGCATGATGGAGACCGTCGATGACGCCCCGGAGGCTCCCATGACCGGCGAGAGCACCGGGCACACGAATCCGCTCGAGGTGCTACGTCGGCGGCGCCGCGTGCTGGCCGAGGCCCTGCGCTCGCGCCTGTGGCCGTTGCCGGCCGTGGCGGTGCTGCTCGCGGTCCTCGCCGGGATCGGCGTGCCCGAACTCGACACCGCCGTCGACGACCACATGCCCCCGGCGGTGGCCGGCTATCTGTTCGGTGGTGGCGCCGACGCGGCCCGGGAGGTGCTCGGCGCGATCGCCGCCTCGCTCATCACCGTCACTTCGTTGACGTTCTCCCTCACGTTGGTGACCTTGCAGCTGGCCAGCAGCCAATACTCGCCGCGGCTGCTGCGTACCTTCGCCGCCGACCGGGTCGTGCAACGCACCCTGGCTTTGTTCCTGAGCACCTTCATCTACGCGCTGACGGTGCTGCGGACAGTCCGCAACGAGACCGGCACCGACACCAACGAATTCGTGCCCCAACTGGCCGTGACCCTGGCGTATGCCCTGACCGTCGCCAGCGTGGTGGCGCTGGTGCTCTTCCTTGGTCATCTGGTCCGGCAGATCCGCATCGAAACCATCCTCGATCAGGTACGTGCCGACACCTGCGCGACCGCCGCGCACATCCTGCCCCGGGCCACCGCCGACAGCGGCCCTGCACAACCGCTGCCCGAACCGCCACCGCACGCCCACCTCGTCGAAGCGACCGGTTCCGGATTCGTGATCGAAATCGACGAACACGCCGTCCTTACCGCGGCGGTGCACGCCGACGCGCTGGTACGGATCGATCGTCCGGTGGGCAGCCCCCTCGTGGCGGGAACACCGATCGCGCGCTGCTGGCCTGTGCACCCACCACACCCCTTGGCCGGCGAGACATCTGACCGGCTCGCCGACCGGATCCGCGACGCGGTGCGCACCGGCAGCGAGCGGACCACCGCCCAGGACGTCGGCTACGGACTGCGTCAGCTCACCGATGTGGTGGTGCGGGCCCTGTCCCCGGGTATCAACGATCCGACCACCGCGGTGCACGGACTGGTTGCGTGCACCGCAGTGCTCGTCGAATTGCTGCCCGCCCGCCTGGGGCCGTATACGGTGTGCGACTCCGATGACCGGGCCCGCGTGGTGATCGCGCGCCCGACCTTCGCCGACCTGCTGGATCTGGTATGTACGCAGCCGCGGATCTACGGCGCCACCGACCCCGATGTCGCCGGGGCACTGCTGTCGATGCTGCACCTGTTGGTATGGAAGGCGACCACCGAGGAGCACCGCAGCGCAATCCACGATCAACTCGTCCTGGTACGTGAGCGGATCAACGCCCACGACGGCACAACCCGCCTCCATCTCGAGCGCCGTGCCCGCGATGTCGAGGAAACCTTCACACACCGTTGGGCATCCCCTGGCCCCGCACCGCAGCCGTCGGATACACACTGATGGTCCTCGACCTACGCCGTCCCCGGCGGTTTGGTGCTGAGCGACGCCGGAAAACCTATACGGAAGAAGCGCATGCTGCATCGACCGTGCGAAAGGGGGCGCATGATGACTTCTCCATCGTCCCGCCCGACTCGACGCTCACTCACCGCGACCCCGGTCCAGACCGCCGCGCTGGTTGTCGGCGCCGTCCTCCTGCTCGTCGGCATCCTCGGATTCATTCCAGGTGTCACCTCCGACCTCGACCATCTCGCCGGTGCCGGACACAGTTCCGGCGCAATGTTGTTCGGACTGTTCCAGGTGTCCGTGCTGCACAACCTCGTCCACGTGCTCTACGGCATCGCCGGTATCACCGCGGCCCGCGTTCCCTCCGCTGCAGGGATCTACCTGCTGCTCGGGGGACTGATCTACCTCGGGTTGTGGGTGTTCGGACTGCTGATCGACAAGGGCGGTGCGATCAACTTCATCCCGCTCAACAGCGCCGACGACTGGCTGCACTTCACTCTCGGTGTCGGCATGATCGGACTCGGCATCCTGCTTACCCGCGGACGCCGCACCGACGAGCGTGCACTGTCCTGAACGAACACCACTCGATCGGGTGAAAAGGTACTGGTCAATGAACATCTAGCGTGGAACGGTTCAGCGCCGGCATGCCTTCCGCGACGTTTTCCGACCCGTGGGGATCCAGAAGTGGTGGCAACTCGCATCCACCAATGAGCTCGGTCATCTCGAGTGGGGAGTGCTCCGGGCCGCAGGACGGCGCTGATTGCCGGCGCCAACCTCACACAGTTCTCCCGCAGCGATGGATCATGGATAACCCCGATTATCCATCAAGTTCCGGTGGGTAAATGCGGTCTACGAGGAGGGGCCGTCGCTGATGCGCTTCGACGAGTACTGCGGGCCGGCCGGCGCGTCCTCGGTGGCATACCGCCACCCAGATGGTTCTGTCGTCGCCGCGAATCAGGGGCCACCTGCGAGGCACACGTCCGCCCGACTGCGGCGCCAGTCGACGTCCGCCCAGGGCGCAGACATCCGGTAGCTGGGGAGCCCTGGCGCGCCGACAGGCTGTGCGATCGGATCGGTCGCTGGAGCACCGTCATCCGCAGTAAGAGGGCGAGCAAAGTTGCTAGTTAACATAAGAGCCCGATACCGGCCGTGACAGCCCAGAGGCGCGGGCATGTCCGAGTGGGCTTGGATGTCCCATCGGAGTCCGTGTCACGGATGGTGCGTGTCGGGTTTTAGGCGACGGACCAGGTCAGCAGGCTGAGCAGACGCACGTCGGTCAGGGTCGCGATCCGGCGGGCCTGCTCGGTCTCGGACTGCGTCAGGTGGCGGCGGAACTGCGGGGGAGGGCTCCGCTGTCGAGATTGGTGCACACGTCGTCGCGGATGGTGGAGTCGCCGCGTCCCTATGCCGAGCGGAAAACCATCGGATGCGGCTGCACCGCGGCGGTGACGGCCAAGCCAACCGTGCTCTACACATGGTCTGTGGCTGCCGCATGCGCTACGACCAACGAACGAAGGGCTACATCAGCTGCCGCACCGCGCAGGGACTGCTCAAGAGGACGCTATGCGCCGCGTCAAACGCTACATCGCCGGCGAGGTCTTCATGCCCTCGGCGCCGACCTCATAGGTCCTTGAAATCTATAGGACCGTCCTGGGCGCCACAGGAGTTGATCCGCCAATTCGGCGGGGTGCCGCGCCGGTTGATGTAGGACAACGAACCCGGCATCAGCCGTGCTATGCCGGAACATCAGGTCGACCACCAACGGCGACCGTATCCTCTAGCCTGATCTGCTCCAGGGCATGGATCGGCAGAAGTCACTGTCGGTCCAGCTCAGCCCCTGCTCCGCCGCGTGTGTCGTCGCGGTGCTCGGAACTTGCTTTTTGAAAAAGATCCAGATCGCGAAGGGTAAGTGCTTCGATGATCTGCCGGTGGTGATCGACGGCGCGGCGACGGCGTTCTGCCGATCCGTAGTTGCTGGCGAAGTACGCATCGGACAAAGACCACACGCGTTCGACTTCAGCGACAATCACGTTCAATGGCGATAGCTTCCACACCCCACGATGAAATTCGTGGTTGAGGTCGATGAATTCCACGAGATTGTCGGAGTCGATCCGCTCAGCCATTGCGTCATTGAGATTCTTCAAGTGTTCGAGCGCAGCGTCGTCCGGCCATTGGATCGATGCGTTGAGTTCGGTTTCCAGGAAGGTGTGCAGCCTATGCAACTGGTCGAGTTCGGCGACGGTACGCTTCGCGACGACAAACCCCTGGTTGGGGCGGTGGTTCAATAATCCCTGGTTGGCCAGGACCAGGAAGGCCTCACGGAGGGGGACGCGACTCACACCCAACCGTTGTGCCAGCTCTTCCTGTCGTAGTTGCTCACCAGGTAGCAACTCGCCGATGAGGATCAGCTTCCGCAGCTCGGAAATGATGCGTGCAGTCCCCATCCGGGTGGCCATTACGTCCCCTTCGTGCTCAGTGTTGTAGACGTTCATCCTACGAACATCGAGGCGGGGCTGCGACGACGCCCGGGGGTACCGTCCCGACGAAGCGATACCACCGGGCTTGAACGCCTACCGTCAGAATTTCAGACGCGGGAAGGCACTACGCGCGTTGTTCTCGAACACGGCCTTACGTTCGTCTTCGGTCAGGAAACCGAATCCGTCGATCACAGGCTTGAGGTCGTCGAAGGGACGGCCGGTTTCGGGGTTGGTGGCCGATCCACTGCCGGGACGTTCCGTGCCGAACAGCACGCGGTCCGCCCCGACCGTCTTCAGGAGCAGTTCCAACGCCGGCGGGTAATGCAGGACGGTGTCGAAGTAGAAGTTCTTGAGCTTGTCTTCGAATCGGGGGGCGTCCGCGCTTCCGCCGAGTGCAGGGTGCAGGTGCTCTGCCTGCCAACGTCCGAGCTGGTAGGGCACCGATCCGCCGCCGTGGGAGATCATGACCTTCAATGTGGGGTAGCGGTCGAACACCTCGGCGCGGATCATCGACAGGATTGCAATCGATTCCTCGGTGATGAAGTGCTCGCTGTAGGTTTCGCGCTGGTTGTAGCACCCGGCGGAATGGACCTGCATGGGCACGTCGAGTTCGACGAGCTGCTCGTAGAGCGGGTACCAGTACGAATCGCCCAACGACGGCGCGTTGCCGGTACCTTCGTACGGGTCAGGATTCACGGTGACGCCGACGAATCCAAGCTCTTCGACAGTCCGGCGAAGCTCCGGGAAAGCCCGCTCGACCGGTTCGCCGGGGGTGATCGGCAAACCGGCAACGCCGGCGAACCGGGTGGGATGCAGCTCGACGGTGCGGGCAATGACGTCGTTGTTGGCACGAATCCAGGCGTCGACGAGTCGGGACGGCTGCATCGAGTGTCCCTGATAGTACGGCCGGGGGGAGAGCAGTTGCACGTCGGTCCCGACACCGTCCATTGTGTCGACGTTGCTCTGGGCACAGGCTGCCAGCGCGTCGTCGTTGATCTTGGGTTGTCCGATGTAGTAGCCGCCGTCGGCCATCAGGTTGGCACGGTAGGCATACAAGGAATCGGGGGCCACCACATGGGCGTGGGCGTCGATGATCATTTGTTCCCTCTCGAGATGACGGGAAGCGCATGTGGCCGGTGCGGATCCGGCCTGCGCTCCGGGATCAGCTGTGGATGTAAGCGATGAGTTCGCACTGGACCTGCAGCGGATCCGCTAGTTCGTAGTGCAGGGTGTGACGTGCAGGCCGGCTGTGCTCGTCGGGGAACATCGTCAGCCAATGCGGGTCGATTGCGGCACGAGCGGCGCGGTCCCGGACGAAGAAGGTGCACTTGGCAATGTCTTCGGTGGTTCCGCCGGCGGCGGCGAGGATTCGTTCGATGTTGTCGAAGATCAATGACACCTGCTCTTCGACCGACTCGGGGACGGCGCCGGAGATGGGATCGAGACCGTTGATACCGCTCGAAGCCAACAGGGGCCCGACCAATGATGCCTGCGGAATGGGCGCTTTGCCGTGGTGAAGGCCCGGAACCTCGACGGACTTGCGACTCATCGTTCAGCTCTCTTTCTCTGTGACGGAAGCGAAATCGGTACGCAAATCGCGTTTGAGGATCTTGCCGCTGGGATTCTTCGGCAGCGCGTCGACGATGACCACGTACTTCGGTCTCTTGTAGCCGGCCAGGCGCTCCGAGCAGTGTGAGACGACGGCGTTCTCGTCGAGATCGGTCCCCGGTTTGGGAACGACCGCCGCGCAGACCGCTTCGATCCATGTGGGATGCGGAACGGCGAAGACGGCTACTTCGGCGACATCGGGGTGCAGGTAGATGGCTTCTTCGACCTCGCGGCTGGCGACGTTCTCGCCTCCGGTCTTGATCATGTCCTTCTTGCGGTCGACGATCGTGAGGATTCCGTCCTCATCGAAGACTCCGAGGTCTCCGGAATGGAACCAACCGTTGCGGAATGCGTCGGCGGTCTTCGCCTCGTCTCTCCAGTAGCCCGAGGTGGCTTGAGGAGTGCGGTGCACGATTTCGCCGATGGTTCCGGCCGGAACCGGATTGTCGTGGTCGTCCACGACCGCCGTTTCGACGTTGAGCACCGGACGGCCTGCGGATCCGGCATGGGACTCCTGTTGTTCGGGGCCGAGAATCGTTGCTACCGGAGCCAATTCTGTTTGTCCGTAGAAGTTCCACAGGTCCACCTGGGGAAGTCGCGTCTGAATCTCCCGAAGAACTTCCACCGGCATCGGTGAAGCACCGTAGTAGCCCTTGCGCAGCGAGGACAGATCTGTGCTGTCGAACCGAGGGTGGCGCAGCAGTGAAATCCACACGGTCGGCGGGGCGAAGAACTTGGTGACCCTGTGGGTCTCGATCGCTGTGAGGACGGCGTCCGGATCCGGCGCCGGCAGGACGATGCTGGTAGCGCCGAGATAGACGTCCGGACCGAGGAAGCAGTCCATCTGGGCGCAGTGGTACAGCGGAAGGGTGTGCAGGTCCACGTCGTCCCGGTCCATGCCGCCGTCGACGATGGCGCTGATGTATTCGCTCACCAGAGCACGGCTGGACAGCAGCGCACCTTTCGGGCGGGATTCGGTACCGGAGGTGTACATGATCCGGACCGGATCGTCATCGGCGACGAGAACGTCCGGAGCGGTACCGGGTTCGTCCATCCAGTCAGTGAAGTCCTCCCAGCCCTCGAGAGCGGCGTCGGCCCTCTCTCCGATCGTCGCCCGGACGGAAGGAGTGTGATCCAGCTGGGCCACAGCCTTGTCCGCGACGTCGCGCAGGTCGACTCCGGCAATGACACCGTCGGCCTGACTGTGGTCGAGAATGTAAGCGATCTCGTCTGCGGTAAGCATGAAATTGATCGGAACGAGGATCACGCCGAGGCGTGCGGAGGCATAGGCGGCCACAACGAACTGCCAGTTGTTTCGGGACACGATCGCCAGTCGATCTCCCTTCTTCAATCCTCGGCGATGCAGGGCCGCCGCCGCACGCTTGACGGTCGCTTCGAGTTCGCTGTAATCGAACGTGCGGTCTCCGCTGACCAGGGCGGTCTTGTGCGGGTAGCGCGCCGCCGTGCGATGGAGCAGGTCCGCCAGGCTATGACGATGCGCCTGAGCGACGGTGTCCATGGTGGTCATGCGAGGACCTCGTTTCGTGCGGACAGGGCACGCAGCACCGAGGCCAGTTCGCGGGCCGGCTCTGCAGGCATCGTTGCGGTGCGCCACGCGACATGGCGGTCGGGACGGACGAGAATTGCTCCGTCAGAATCAACTTCACGTAGACGGGTCCAGGTCCCTGCGGGTGCCGAACCGTCCGAACCGATCGCCACGACCTCAACGGCAAGAGCCGCCGTAGTGACTACATCGGCCCACGTGCGGACGTGCTGGGGATCGACCAGCAAGGTGTAATCAGCGCGGTGGACGAGTTCGAGCGTGGAAACCCGGAGCCCGGAGCGGTGCACCCACGCATGCGGTAGGTGGTGCCCCGGCCGAGTGGTGGGGGTGTAGTCCCGCAACGAAGTATGCGACGGGGGAGGGGGCGTCCCGTCGGAGATGACGGCACCGTTCTCGTAGGCGAATCCGATCTCGACGTTGAGTTGACTGTAGTCGTCGCCGTTGGCTGCGACAGCCTCGGCAACCGCTCGGCGTCGGGCATCGCCGGCAGGTCCGGGCGCGAGCCAGGTGTCGATCTCGGCCCAACCGTCTTCGACGGGGAGTCCTTCGGCCATGCCCAGTGCTGCTGCGATCTTGCGGTGACCACCGGCATTGGTCAGGGAGTGCTGCACGTTGAACAATCCCACGGGCCGGCGTTCGCTCTCGTAGGTGTCTAGGAGCGCATCGTCGGCCTGACCGCGAAGTACCTGGGCGAGTTTCCAGCACAGATTGTCGACATCCTGTACCGCAGTGTTCAGCCCGAGACCGCCGGTCGGAGGGTGACGGTGGGCGGCGTTACCGGCAAGGAAGATGCTGCCGACCCGATAGCGTTCGGCGGTCACGCCCTCGAACTCCCAGTGGGATACGGCATGAACGTCGAACTGTAGATCGGGGATGCCGAGAATGTCGCGGAAGCGATTCTTGAGTGCTTCCTCGTCGGTAGCGTCCTTGCTGCCCCAGGCGAACGCTTGATGGAACGCCCACTCGCGTGACTGTGAACCCCAGGTCTCGGGGCCCATCGCGCACATCGAACCACGGAATCCACCGTTGCCGTTGGGATCGACGAAGTAGTACAGCAACACTTGGTCGTCGGTGATCCACTGCGACAGATCTGCTGTGACGTGCATGCTGACCATGTCCAGAAGCTGGGTCGGTCCCTGCATCTCCACACCCACGGCGGAAGTCACGTAGCGGCCGCCGTCGGCGCCGATGACATAGCGCGCCCGGACGGTACGCACCGTACCCGAGTCAGTTTCGCGGACATCAAGTTCGACACCGCTGTCGCTGTTTCGTAGTTCGAAGACCTCGTGTCCGTAGTGGATCCGGTCGGGGCAGTGCCGTTCGGCATGCTTCCGCAGCAGCGGATCCAACCGCATCTGTGGAACGTTGGCATATCGGCTGGGGCTCGCGGCGGCGTAACGCTGAGCGTCCGGTCCGCCGCCCCAGGCGTGGATGTGGCCGATCGCCTGCCCCTGTCCCGGACGGTCACCGGCGAGGGAGGTGTGCCAGCCGACGCGATGCCAACGGTCCTCGGGTGGGGAATGCTCGTAGACGTCGTCCGCGACGCCGAGAGCGTCGAAGATCTCCATGGTGCGCTGGTTGAGCAGATGCGCCCGGGGCAGGTGGGAGGTGGTTGCGCGGCGCTCGAAGACGACCACGTCGATACCGAGCTGAGCGAGTGCGATCGCCGCGGTCAGACCGGCCGGACCACCGCCGATCACGGCAACTTCGACGGTATCTATCGCGTTCATCGGGCCACCTCACGGGTCTGCAGGCTGTGGTAACCGTGATCGCGGCGAGCATCGACGAGGCTCGAACCTGCACGCACGGCGGTGCGGATGCGGTCTTCGGCGTCGCGGATCTTCACAGCGGACTCGATCACTTCCGCGACGCGACGGGCGGGAACGGACACGACACCGTCGGCGTCGCCGATGAGCCAGTCACCGTGCTCGACGCGAACCCCGCCAATGTTGACCGGCACGTTGTAGCCGTCGACGCGAACCCGGTCCTTTCCCGTGCGCATCCAACGCGAGCGGCTGAAGACCGGGTAGCGCAGGTCCACGGCGCAGTCCGAGTCACGACACACCCCATCGATGACGGTTCCCGCCAGTCCCTTGTGGGAGGCAGTGGCGGTGAGCAGATCACCCCATACGGTCGTGTCGAGCCGGCCGGCGTTGTCGAGCACTACCACGGTTCCCGGTTCGAGATCGTCGACATAGTCGCCGACGGTGCCGCGGTCGTCGCCGACGGGAACGTAGCGGACGGTGAAGGCACGGCCCACCAGTCGGGTGGTGCGATCGAGCGGGAGCAGACCGGCGCACTGGCCGTTGAGGCCCAATTTGTCGAGTGCATCGCTCAGATGACTGGTGTCGAGCTCGGCGAGGATGGCGCGGAAATTCTGATCGGTCATCGGGATGCCTTCCGGTTCAACATGGTTTCGTAGTCGGCGCTCATCACCGTGGCCATCGACTCCCCGAGGCGGACACGACGGAGCATTTCTCGTTCCTTGGCGGCGATGGCTTCCGCGATGGACAGGACCTCGTCGATGCGTTCGCACGGGACGGCGACGACACCGCTGCCGTCGGCGAGCACGTAGTCCCCGGGTTCGACCGTCACGCCGGCGAAATCGACCGGAACGTTCCAGTCCCGTTCGACGACTCGGGAGCGGGCCGTGACGGGAACCGAGGTCGCGGCATAGAGGGTCAAGCCGAATTCGTGGGCTTCGTCGAGGTCCCGCACGGCGCCGTCGACGATGACGCCTTCGACACCGCGGGTGACCGCGCCTGCCGAGAGCACTCCACCCCATCCTGCGACGTGGGTGCGGCCGTGATGGGCCACGATGATCACGGTGCCGGGCCCGGATGTATCGACCGCGGCGGTGCACAGATGCCGGGGGGCCGTCGTGGTGCCGGCCTCTACGAGGTCCACGGTGAGGGCGGTGCCGGCGATCCGACGGCCGTTCGCAACGGCGTGCAGTCCCAATGCGGCTCCGGGAAGTCCGAGGGAGTCCAGTGCGTCGGAGACGGCGCAGGTGTCCAGCGCAGCGAGGCGCTCGAGTGTGCCGGTCATGACCACAGTCCGAATGCCAGGCCGACACCGGTGCCGGCGGCGCTGCGCCATGCCGGAATGTAGGTGCTCCAACGGTGGTCGAGATGGCGTCCGGCGCCGGCTGCCGCGATCCAGTTGCGGACCTCGGACGTTCCCGAATTCAATTGCTCGATCGGGAGGGAGCGCAGGGTGTTCGCATCATGTTCGCGCATGGCTTCGAGAACTCGGCGGTCGAGGATGTCGTTGACGACGAAGTGGCTCAGGCCGCCGGAGGCGACAACGGCCACTCGCAGGTCGCCAGGCATGGAAACAACGGCTTCGGACAATGCGACACCCAGGTCGTAGCACCTCGCCGGTGTCGGCTGGTTGGGCGGATAGTAGGTGTTGATCAGCACCGGCACCATGGGGATGGTGATGTCCTTGAGCATCCGGCCGACCACCCAGGCGAAGGCGTGGCCGAAACCTCCCTCGGTTTCCGTTTCGGAGCTGGTAGCGATGTCGAAGTTGCGGGTGATCAGTTCGTCGATCAGATGCAGAGCCGCGTCGGGATGGGCGGGATAGGTGTGCCCGTCCATGCCGAGGTTATACTGGACTTCGCTGAGCAGCGAAGAGCCCATGTCGATCGGCTTGTGGGTTTCGATCTTCTCGCCGTAGTACACGGCGATCGCCGGCTGGTTACGGGCGGTAAACAGCTCCTCCTGGTCGTCACCGATGACCAGGAGCAGATCCGGGGCCAGCTCGATAAGGTCCTTGCGCAGACGGTCCACGCACATCAGCGCCTCGTCGTACTTGGCGTTCCAGGTGTCCAGGGAGAGTTGACCGTCGAAGCGACCCTTCGCCTTGGCGACGAGTTCGTCGAAGCTGCGGATCTGCCCGTCGACGTCGGCCAGTTTGATGTTCTCGGTGTCGTTCTGGGCGCGGAGGGCCCACATCTTTTCGGGTTCCATGCCCAGCATCGGGCTGTGGGAGGTCCCGACGACTGCGACGATCCGGCTCACAACACACCTGCCCGAGGCGGTACTGCAAAAGTGTTCGAGTACATAGCAATCCGTTCGTTAGTTGGTTCTTCTTCGCCACCTGTCACTTCATCCCGTCGGATGCTTCGGGCGAGTGGGTCGTGATCAGCGCGGGAGGGAGAGCAGGTCGAGGGTGGAGGCTCCTGCTCGGATCTCGGCGATCATCCGAGCTTCCTTTTCTTCTCTCTTTCTTGCTGCTTGCCAGACTTCCGACACGGAATCCCGAGGAATGGAAACAACGCCGTCGAAGTCGGCGATGATCAGGTCTCCAGGAGCGATCCTGACCTCACCCAGTCGGATCGGAACGTTGAGACGGCCGGGTCCTTCCGGGTCCTTGATGGTGCCCCTGATGCAAGTAGCCGAAGCGAAGACTGGCAAGCCGACCCGTTCGAGGGCTCGTATGTCGCGCACTCCGCCATCGAGTACGAGCCCGGCAATCCCCCGCGCTAGTGCTGCCTCACTGAGAATTTCTCCCCAGTAACCGAATTCGTCGCTTCCTGTGGTTTGCACCACGAGAACATGGCCGGCTGGGGCAGCGGCAACAGCTCGATGCAGCCAGAGATTGTCTCCGGTCGGGCACAGGACCGGATATGCCGGGCCGAGGATCGTGGCTGAGGCGAAGGCCGGCCGGAGTCGGGCCGGAAGTGCGCCGATCCTTCCGCCGGCCTCGTGCACAGTGGCGGCAGGTAGAGGTTCGAGTTGCATGGTGCCGATGTCCGCACTGTTCGGTGATGTCGAGATGGTCATGGATCCCTCGGATGTCTGTCGACACATCCGGTTGGACGTGTGCTCTGAAGCACACCATAGAATGAATTCAATATTGAATGCAATACTCATGAACGGATCGGCGCCTAGCTGAGGGCGACCTGTCCGCCTATTGCATTCAATATTGAATGTGATGTAGCTTTCATTCGGCCCAGATGTGGGCCGCATCACTTTCAGGTCGCACTCCGGCCGCTCACCCCTCCTTCAGGAAGGACGACTATGGCATCCGAGCCGTCCCGATCGCGCTCCGAAGTCCGTCGAGTTGCTCTCTCGAGTTATCTCGGGACCACCATCGAGTACTACGACTTTCTCCTGTACGGCACCGCTGCAGCCCTGGTCTTCAACAAAGTCTTCTTCTCGAACCTCAGTCCTGTCATCGGCACCATCGTTGCCCTGGCGACACTTGCGGCCGGGTATGCAGCCCGCTTCCTCGGGGCAGTCGTCTTCGGGCACTTCGGAGACCGCTTCGGCCGCAAGAACGTCATGCTGGTCACGCTCGTCGTCATGGGATTGACCAGCGGGGCCATCGGTCTTCTTCCTACATATGACCAGATCGGCTCGTTCGCGCCCTTGATGCTCGTCGGCTTGAGGTTGCTGCAAGGATTTGCAGTGGGAGGGGAGTACGGGGGTGCGGTTCTCATGGCCTCCGAACATGCGCAATCGGGGCGGCGGGGACTGGCAAGCAGTGCTGCGGCCATGGGTGCGCCCAGCGGATCAGTACTGGCCACGGCAGCAATGCTTGCCGTAGCAGCCATGCCGGATGAACAAATGCTCAGCTGGGGGTGGCGAGTGCCTTTCATTGCCAGCTTCGCCATGCTGGCCCTTGCCTTGTACTTCCGTACTCGGATCAGCGAAAGTCCGGTGTTCCTGGAAGCAAGTACCACCTCGGCACGTCCGGCGGGCGCTCCGATCACTCGGATGCTGAAGAAGTCGCCGACGACGTTCGTCAAGGCAACGCTCTTCCAGATCGGGCCCTATGCCGGTCAGGGGGTGTTCGGAATCTTCATCATCTCGTACGCTCCCACCATCGGATATTCTCGCTCCACCGCCCTGCTGGCTGTCATGCTCGGCACACTGGGCAGCATCGCACTCACTCCGGTGTACGCGTCGCTGTCCGACCGCATCGGCCGTCGACCAGTTGTTCTCGGCGGAATCCTGGCCACCGCAATCCTTGCCTTCCCCCTATTTCACCTGGTCAACCTCGGTAATCCGACCGTCCTCGTGGCAGCTGTCGCCGCGTACCTGGCGCTGGTCATGCCAGCGGTAACCGGAGTTGCCCCAGTCCTGTTGACCGAACTGTTCGACACCGAGCTTCGGTACACCGGAGTCTCCACCACGTATCAGCTTGCACAGACTGTCGGTTCAGGATTCTCCCCGCTCATCGCTACCTCGTTGCTTGCGATGGCCGGCGGTGGGAGCAACACCTGGCTTATCGCTGTCTTCCTGATTGTCCTCGGAGTGCTCAGTGCAACGGCCGCATTCGCACTCCCGGACAACTTCACCCGAAGTCTTGCCAGCACCGAGGGGAGTACCCGGCAACGCGCCAAAGTTGTCGATCCACAGGGCGAGTACCTGGCGTGATGCAGGATCCCTGAGGGTGGCTCCAAGTTCTCGAGTAGGCATGGGGGACAGGGATGCTCATGGGTGTGCCTCGACTTCGCCCCTGAACAGTCGCCCATGCCCACCGGTGTGCGGCGGGTTATCGACTCCTGGCTTGACCCCATGAGCCGAGGGCACGCGACGACTACGCACCATTACCGAAACTGCTTACGCGTCCAGCCGATGCCTGCTCCGCGTGTCGACTCGGCGTCAATACCGACCGCCTCGTTCATCCAGCTCGGTTGAATATCAGTATTCTCTTCTGTATCAACAACTTTGGATTCACGGGAATTGTGTAGGCGACAAGCAAGTCGGTGGTGCGTTGGATGTGTTGTTGCAGCGCTTCGACGGCGGCACCGATGTCTCGGGCTACGGTCAGATCCGCGAGCTGACGGTGTTCGCACGCGACATCCGGTCAGGTCCGTCGCCGACATGGCGGGACCAGCACTGGTACAGCTCGGACCGATCCCGCAAGGAGGAGGCGGAGCCTTCGAGGTGACTGTTGCCGCTACCGGCGAGTTGTGGCCACCGTGCGGGATCTGCGGTGTCTGCCCTACAGCCGGGGCGTCGGTTGCGACCGGCTGATGTGGGAACTGTCGATCGGCCGGACCTATGCCGTCATCATCGGATGGCACGGCGCTGCGGCTATCAGTGGATTTGGATTGTGTCAGGGACTGTCGATGAATACCTCGTTCGCCGAAGCTGCAATCTGGGTTGCCGATACCGCCCAGGCCGAGCTGGCCCCCTACGACTTCGTGCAGTGGCCTTCGCGTGGTCGTCATCTGTTGCGGCCGCGACAGGTCGACGACGCCGTGGTCTGGATCGATCCCCACGATGACCGGGTGGTGTCGCTGATCGGTGAATTGTGCAGTCACGTCTCCGTGTGGGCGGGCTGACGCGCTGATGGTTCCCCGCGGTCGTCGCCCTGGGGGCGATTCCTACCGGCTTGGGGGCTGCGATCTCGGTGATGTTCTCCCTCAAGACGATCCATGCCACCCGGCACGTCGCCGGACTGGACTGCGACCTCATCGACTGAGTCGAAGCACTCGACGGCGATCGGCAACGCACTTTCACGCGCTGGTGCGTGCACCGGGCACGGGAACGTGCCGGACTCGTGCAGCGGCTCGCCGAGATAATGCCGGACACCCCGTCCACCTGGACTTCATCGGCAGCACCCCAACCCCCGTAACCGGACCGACGCCGATCCGCGGATCCGGCTCGGCCTCGTATCCGGGTTACCTGCGAGTGCGGAGCTCGTTCAGCGGTACGAGGCGATGCAGGCGTACGCGCGGAATATGTATTCGGAGGCAGCTCCGCTCGAGCCGCCGATCGAAGCAATGCGGCACACCGCGCAGACCTACGGGATGGACTATCCCGAATTGTTTGCACGGGCTCGCAGCGACTTCTTCAGCGACCACGTCACCAGTGACCCCGGGCATCGCGGACCGGGTGATTCCTGACCCCCATACGCAACGGGTCTGATTTCACCTCCGCTAAGGGGTCAGTCTTTGGGTTCTGGTCCACTTTCTGTGACGGTCTATGGCGAGGTCAGCATCACCGGTTATTGGAGTGAGACAGTCGTCCGGTCCGGGTCCAGTGAATGCCGTCGGGACCAGATGAGTACGGTGGCGGCAGGTAGCGCGATAGAACTCGCCGGTGTGCCATGCCCGGCGACTATCTGCGGATCGTCGGGTCCGAAGCTTGCTCGCACGATGGGCAGGTGTTCGCGCCAGCCCACCAGGCCGGAGTCGTCGCGACCCCATGCGCGCCCCAGCGTCATGACCGAATTTGCCCAGCTCAGCTACTCGATCTCGTACACCCCGGTGTCCCGAGGGGTGTGCCGACAGATGTCGGGTGAGCGCGGACAGAAAGCGCATGTCTCAGTCCGCTTGGTCGAAGTCGCTCTGCCGGACGGTGGGCGGTTCCTCACCTGGACGGTATGGGCAGCCTCTGGCTCAACGCCGGGGCTGCCCATACCCCTCTAGGCTGCGAACGCCGCTGCGGTTGCTGCTGTGTCCTCGAACAGGTGCATGCGCGTGATCTTTCCTGCCTTCACGGTCAAGCGCATCGCGACGTCGGTGTGGAACGGGCGTCCGGTCGCAGCTGCGACGTGGTCGAACGCACCGAAGACGACGGCATCCTCGCCGTCGGTGACGACAGCCTCGACCGAGACGACGCTCTTGCCCGGTACGAGAGCGGCCCACAGGGCACGGAAGTAGTCGGGCACCTCGCTTTTGCGCGAGCGAGCGCCGACCCAGTGTGCTAACGCCGGGTCGCCGGGAACGAACCAGTCGATTTCCTCCGCGAACAGCTCGCCCAGTTGTTCCGGGTCCTGCGCTCCGAGGGCCTCGAGGAAGGCGGTCGTGGTGTCTG
The DNA here is from genome assembly GCF_002215235.1 of Rhodococcus sp. BUPNP1. Classification (NCBI taxonomy): domain Bacteria; kingdom Bacillati; phylum Actinomycetota; class Actinomycetes; order Mycobacteriales; family Nocardiaceae; genus Rhodococcus; species Rhodococcus sp. BUPNP1. The sequence goes on along the minus strand of NZ_NERM01000010.1, from coordinate 166,451 downwards.
TTGTGGTGGGGGTCATCAGGTGTCCTGTCTCTGGTGGCGATCGCCGACCGCCGATCTGTAGTGGTCGATACAGAACGCTAGCACATCTGTAGTGGTCGCTATAGAATGAATGTATGGGACGGCCGCGCAACTTCGATCGAGACACCGCATTGGACAAGGCGATGCTTCTGTTCTGGGAGCACGGCTACGAGCAGACCTCCATCGCCGACCTCACGCGGGAGCTCGGCATTTCCGCGCCGAGCCTGTACGCCGCGTTCGGCGACAAACGGACCCTGTTCGAGGAGGCCGTGGCCCGCTATGAAGCCAACCCCGCGTCGGTGACGACAGCCGGGATCGCCGGAACGACTCCGCACGAGGTGCTGCGATTGATGCTCGACCGTGCATGCCAGGAGTACGTCAGCGAAGCACATCCGCGTGGATGTCTCGTCAACACCGCACCTGAGCTCATCGGCAATCGCAACCAGAACCGCGCGATCACCGCAGACCGACTGCGGACAGTCGACATCGACACGGAGACGAGCGTCGACGCCGACACGCTCGCTGCCTTCACCCATGCTCTGCTCGTGGGCCTGTCGTCCTACGCTCGCGACGGCGCCGACGAGGAGCAGTTGCGCCGCGTGGCCGAGCTGGCCATACGCGTGATGACCGCGTGAGCGGTACTCCTTTGGGGTAGCCACGCACCGAACACGATGTGCTCGCCGCTTGTTCGTGCACCGTCTTCTCTACGCCCGAGGTCCTGTGCCGTCGCGGTGGCCTCACGCGCGACATCGACAAGGAGCATGTGAGTGCACCGCTTCTGGTTGCGGCTTGGCCCTGACCGGACGCCGCAGGCGCCGACTGAGGGAGGAGGCGTTCGAGGAGGGGGTTGATGACCGTGTCCGCCACCCAATCGAGCCAGGGGGTGTTGGTCTGCGCCTTCTGACGCATGCAGTGATGGAACTCCGGAAAGCGGGCCGTGTACTGGAACAGAGCGCGGTACTCGAGCAGCAGGCGCTCGATCGGGGACTGTGACTCTGAGTCAGCTCGCCGACACCAGTGACGATTCAGTAAAAACGCCTGCCGATCGGGCCCTCGCGAGACCCTGTCGTTACCGGAGCACCGAGGCGAGGTCGGCCCCTTGGTGGCAGGTCATCACCAGGTGAGCGCGACGTACTGCGACTCTGTGGACTCAGGCAGGCCCTCGTGTCTGCCCTCCGGCCGATCCCGCTCTGCTTCATGCCGTCGAAGGGTGCCGCGGTCCATGCCGACCTGAAGCACTCAGCGCTGGCACACCTGTCGTTCTAATGCCGCATGGCTCGTGCTGGTGGTCATCGCGTTCAACTTGACCCGCGCGGCGGGAACCATGGAGGCACCCGAACTCGCGAGGGCGACCACCGCGACCTGCGCCGCAAGCTGATCAGTGCCGGGAGAACGGTCTATGGCACGGAGGCGACCGTCGCCGACATGAGCATGACGACCGCGGTCGTGTGTCGTGTCTTCGGTCGGCATCCCGCCACCCGGGATGGTCCTCGCCTCGCTTCGAGGTGTCGGTCATTGCCGAGGTGGATGCCAGGTATCCGAGTTGATCGACGCGCGTCCGGACTGACAGGGGCGATGACTACGGATCGCTGGTTCGTGCCGACAGGTCGCGCTCGGACTAATCCCCGCGGCGTCTTCATCGGCGGCGACGGCAGGGTTGCATTCGCAGTCCACGCGAATAACCAAACTGATATTTAACATAAGAGCGCCCTATCGGCGTGCGAGGCGTGCACGCGGTGCATGCCTCGCACGCACCGTGCGTATGGTGTGTGGGACGGCGCTGCTCCCTGAGGGTTTCGGTGTTCGTTGGCTGCGTCCGCGCCGGGTGTCTCATTTGGGTCGCGCTACGGGCCGGACTCGTCACTGTCTGGCGATGTGAAAGCTTCCTCGTCCACACCGGGCTGACGCGCTCGAGCCGGTGACCGCCGGTGCCGGGAACCGGCAGGTGCGCCGCGTGGAGCGTTTCAACAGCCGCGGACGATGGCACTGCAGGGGTGTGCGGTCCGGGCGCGAGGACCACCGACCAAGATCGTAAGAGCTGTGGGTCCCACTGTGTGCTGCCGATTCCGCTCCCGACCGGGCCGGTCCATGCCAGTCGATCCGCACGGTCACCGCCGGAGCAGAAGATCCCATACGGTCGGTGCGCCTTTCCCGGGTCCGCGGTGATGATGCAGGCGCAGACTGAAGGCATGAACTCGTCACGGGGTGCGCACGATGGCACGTACGAGATAGGGCTCGACTTCACCCTCCCGGAACTGGGCGCGCTGCTTCCTGCCGACGGGCGGATCGAGCAACAAGACACGACCCGACGCAGCGTCTATTACGACACCGCCGCGAGGGATCTGCTGCGCCAGCACCTGACGTTGCGTCACCGGACGGACGAGACCGATCTCGGATGGCAGCTGACGGTACCGGCCGACAAGACCCCCACCGAGGTCTGCGTGCCCTCGGGCGACGACGACACCGTGCCCGAGGACTTGGCGAGCTGGGTGGCGGGCGTGATAGGGGGCGAACCCGTGCACCCGGTGATCACCTTGACCACCGCGCGGCACACCCACCGCCTCCTCGACCGGGACGCGCGACTGCTGATGCAGGTGACCGACGATGTGGTGCACGGCACCGTCGCCGGCGACGGCGCGGTGGCCACCGAGTGGCGGGAGATCACGGTCGAACCCGGCGAGATCGGCGACAAGAAGATGGTGAAGGCGCTGCGTAAATCCCTGACCCGCAGCGGCGGCCGTCCGTCGCGGTACCCGTCGACGCTGTCCCGCGCGCTCGCCGACCGTCACCACGCAGACGACCACCACACGGGCGATGGTGACGCCGACACGAGTCCGTCGACGGCGGCGCGGTTGCTCACCGATTATCTGGAGGCGCAGGTCCAGGCGATCGTGGCGGGGGATGTCTGGTTGCGCCGCGGCCTGGACCCCGTCCATCCCACCCGGGTCGCCATCCGGCGTTTCCGCAGCACTCTGCGGGTGTTCAAAAACCTGTTCGAGCCTACGGCGACGGCGACGCTCGAAGCGGAATTGTCCTGGTATGCAGGGGTACTCGGCGAGGTGCGCGATCGGCAGGTGCAACGGGTCCGGTTCGCGCACGCGGTCGCCGCCCTGCCGAGCGAGTTGGTGATGGGTCCGGTCGCTGCGCGTATCGAAGAAGATCTGCTCGCCGAACAGCTCCATCACCTGGCCGAGGTGCGGACGACCCTGAACGGGGAGCGCTACCGGACGTTGCTGGCCACGTTGGCGCGGTGGCGCACGGCTCCACCGCTGACCGATGCTGCGACCGATCCCGGGGTGATCCGCGCGGCGCTGCGGCGGGCGGAGCGGAAGGCGCTGAAAAGGGTGTCGGTCGCCGCGGAAGGTAGCGACGAGGAAGCTCTGCACCGCGCGCGCAAGGCGGCCAAGCGTGCCCGTTATGCCGCCGAGCTCGCGCGGCCCGTCCTGGGGAAGAAGAAGGCCCGGAAGAAGGTGGCGCGGTACAAGACGATGCAGGAAGTGCTCGGCGAGCACCAGGACAGCGTGGTGGCCGCCGGCATCCTGCGCGGACTCGGTGCCCGGGCCGGGGCCACCCCAGGGGAGAACGGTTTCACCTTCGGCCTGTTGTACGGGCTCGAGCTGCAGGCGGCCCGGCAGGCCCGCCTGGACGCGGCCCGGCTGGTCGTCTAGAGGTAAACGGACGTGCCGTCAGGTGCGGGCTGGACGATCGTCACCGGCGAATGCAAGGCCGCGGCGGCGGTGGTCTGCCGCGATCGCAGACCTTGGGGGCGGCCGAACGAGACGGCAACCAGTGCGGTCACGATGAGCGCGGCGAAGTAGAGAAGCCAGGACGAGATGGCGGTGGTGTGGCCGCGACCGTACGCCTGCAGCAGGAAAGTCACGATGCCACCGGAGGACGGATATCGCGCACCGAGCTGGGCTACTGCATAGCCCTGCAAAGTGGCCACAATCCCCGCCAGCAGGAACGACACCCACACAGCCGACCCGGCCACCGCCCCGGCCTCGCCGAGCAGCGCGAAAATCCCCGCCCCGACCATCGAGCCGACCCCCAGGAAGGCAGCACCGCGCACGGTCATCGACCGCACCGCCACCGAAGCGTCTCTACCTGCACCGGCCGCCCCGTCACCGCCGTCGGGCACCTGAGAACCCTTCTCGTCCATACCTTCCACGGTTCCCCACAGAAGGACCTCCAGATTGGTGTTTGGCCATCGAAAGATCTGCATGGTGTCGACCGCGCTCACCCGGGCGCGCGGAGACGGGCGGTGTTCGATGCACGATCCCCGCGGATCCGTTCGGCGCGAGTGTCCACCGAGGACCCGATCCACGCCCATGATTTCGATCCGATCGCAGGTGGGTGGTGCGAAGATTAGACATGCGCCGCCACCGTTGGCCGGCTCTCGCGCCGCCGCCCGAGCGCGGCCTGTACGTGCGGTCACCCCTGCTGCTCGCGACCGAGAAGGACCTCATCCTCGAACTGTCCTCGGTGACCGCATTCGCGTCCGGGCTGCTGTTGAAGTTGGCGTTGCGGGTCACCGGGCTCCGCGCCGACTTCGCCCGCCACGAAACCCGGCCGTTGACAGACCCCCAGGACTGGTCGGCGCAGTGGTCCTACCTGAGCGTGCGGGTCCGCTCCGACGACCTGGACGGCCCCGCTGACCCGCGGCGTCCGAGCGAGCCGGACTCCGGGGCGTCGAGGGCGTACCGCACTACCCCGACCTACTGGATCGGCGGCTATCCACGCTCGGGGTCCCTGACCGTGACCGTCGGCTGGACCGAGATCGGACTCCACCCCGTCACCTTCACCCTCGCCCTCGGTCCCAACCCCTTTCCCACCGCCTTCGGATCTGAATCGGCGAGATGACAGCCCGCTACAAGGCCACCGTTGCGGCGCTCCAGATGCGGGCCGAGCCGGTTGCAGGTGCGTGCCCGGGTGCATGTGCCGCAGGTACGCCGCTGCGGTAGCGATTGCGGGCGCGGGCGGTTAGCCGAAGACGACGGCCGTACCGCAGAACGCGGAGGCCAACGCGCTCTGCGGACTCCGGGGATCACCGACACCGACGTTCGGATTTGTGAGACGAAACGCTCACCTGATTCGTCCCGAATCCGGCAAGCGGTCGCCTTGACCGGAATATGCTGCGGCGCAGGGCTGAGCAGGCGCACAAGCTGCCGGCGATCTTGGGGCGGTCTCCCCTTGGGCAGGGGAACCCGTCGGACGCGCCGATGACCGCGGATCATCTGCTGCCGGCCTGGGCCGGACTGCCCAGCCTGGTGTTGATCGTCGACAACTTCCTGTCCTGCTCCGGGACGGAGATGAACGCCGTTCACGTCTTTTCGTTGCGCAACCCCGCCAAGGAATTTCCGAAGGCGATGTCTTGGCGATGGGGTTGGTGCTGCTGATTTTCATCCTGCCCGCGCCGGCCATCAGCTGGGTGGTGCCCGCCGAAGAGCTGTCTCTGACTACGGAAGTGGTGGACGCTGTCTCGGCGGGGTGCCGACGGTTCTGAACGATGCCGGTGTGGGACTGTTCCGGGGCGACGCGGCCGACATGCAACAGCGTGCGGTCCACAATCACGGACAGCGTGCTTTCGTGTTCGCCGTGTCGGTCGTGCTCGGCGCCCGCATCGCCCCGGGTTCCCTACGGTCCCTTCGTTGTCTGTCTCTGGGCAACCGGTCCGGCAAGAGCGGAACCGTTCCCGATTTCGCGCTTGACCGATTTCTCGATCAACAGGGGAACGTAGGCCCTGATCTTTGCGTCGGCGAACCGCTTTTCGGCGGTCCGCACTGCGGCTTCGATGTCGGTGGGCGGCACCGAAGGAAAGCGGGTGACGAGCCGTTCGATCACCAGCTCGATCTGTAACGTCTCGTCCTCGCTGGGTCGGGAACCGGCCGGATTCCGAGGTACCGGGGCGTCGATGCCGGTATGCCGCGGAAATGATGCCGAGGACAGGGGATACGGATCCCAGCTCAACGGGGCGACGTTATCGGTCACGGCGTGGTCCTTTCCCCCGAGCTGCCCGCTGCCGTGCTCTCGGGCAGAGCCGACGCCTGCTCTCGGGCAGAGGACGACTCTTCCTGTGTGCGCGCGGGCCGTATCACGATCTCCAGGACCAGCAGTGCCAGCAGAGTGCCGAGCACGAGCCACACCACCACCAGTCCGGTGGGATAACGCCAGAACATCAACAGCAGGGCAGCGATCCCGATGATGGTTGCCCGCAGTGCGATGCGTACGTGGAAGACCCACATCTCGAACGGGTTCGGCGCCCGGGAGCGGCGGGCGCGTTGCACGGAGTCCAGGGACCGTCCGAAACCGCGACGCACCGCCACGGCCGAGGCGGAATCCCCGGTCACATAGGCTCCCAGCGCGACGACCAGCCCGAGCACGGCCACCGCACGCAGCGCGGCCCGCAGCGGGACCAGCACGGAATCGACGATCGCGGTAGCTGCGTCGGGGGAGAGCACCTCCGGGGGCACGTGGTCGAGATACACCGCGCGGGCGACGAGCAGTGCAACCGCCAGCACCAGCATCCCGACCGCCAGGGCAAGTCCGACGAAGGCGAGCGCCCGTCGCCGTCGCCCTGAGGGTGCGACGGCGACTGCGGCGACTGCGGCGGCGATGGTGAGCCAGGGCAGCACGTCCGCGAGCTTGTCGAGGGTGTTGACCGCGCGTTGGGCCCGGACCAGTTCCGGGGACTGGAACAGCACGAATTGTTTGTCCACGCGGGGGATCTTCTCGGCGAAGGTGAATCCGCGGTCGAGCAGCCGGGCTTTGACGGTGTCGATCACCGTGCCGAGGGAAAGACTGACGGTGCCGGACTGGTCGACGGTCACCGAAGACGGACCGCCGGCGCCGGTCACCACGGCCACCAGCGCGGTGTGGGCGGCACGGTTGGCCTGGATCCACAGGTCTTCGAACTGGTCACTGCGTACGAAAGAGAGCACCGTCTGGTTGACGAAGGTGCGGGCCTGACCGGCGAGGACCGGGGCCAGTCCTTCGACCGCGCGGTCGACGCGAGGGGCATTCGCCGTCGCCGGAACCGCATCGGTCAGGGCGGTCAAAGCGTCGGTGGTCAAGCCTTCGACGTCGACACGGGTGAAGATCTCGTCGGTGATGGTATTTGTGAGCTGGGTTTGCAGGGCCGGGTCGGTGGCCAGGGGAGCGATGGTGCTGACATAGCGGTCGGTGTCGAGGATTTCGCTGCGGACGAATCGTGACACGACCGAGGTGATGGCGAGCACGGCGACCAGGACGGTCAGCACAGTCACCGCAGCCCATCGCCAGCCGTGCCGTGGGGGCCGCGGCCGATCCGGTGCGCGCGCCACCGCCTCGGTGGCCTGTTCCCGCAGGGCGGCTACCTCGCGGCGCAGCCGTTCGAGTTCGGCACGTTCGTCGGTGTGCAGCCGACCGGTGGGGGTGTGCTGAGCAGACCGGTCAGGCTGGTCGGTCTCTGCGGTCATCGCTGCCGTCCTGTATTCGTAGGTGAAGACCGAACGCGGCGACGATCGGATCTCGCGCCTGCCCCTCGGTGCAACTGATTCCGACCTGGTGATGGCCGCCGAGCACCAGATCACCGAGATGAAGAGTGGGTTGTTCGAGCCGCCTGGGCGGGCATCAGGCGCGCGGTCGAGAGTGTTCGGCTCAGTAGTAGTCGGCTCGCGGCTGCCAGGTCGACACGGCCCAGATGACCACTACGTCGAGGGCGATGATCAGGATGGACCACCACGGGTAGTACGGCAGCCACAGGAAGTTCGCCAGGATCGACAATGCGGCGATGACGATCGCCCCTATCCGTGCCCACGTGGCCCCGGTGATCAAGGCGATGCCCACGACCACCATCACCACACCCAAGACGATGTGAATCCATCCCCACGCGGTGAAATCGAATTTGAATATGTATTCCTGGCCCTGCACGAACAATTCGTCCTCGGCCACCGCCGCGATGCCTTGGAAGAACTGCAGGATGCCGATGGTGGCCATGATGATCGCGGCGCCGATCGAGGTGCCGGCGGCGATGCCTTGTTTGACGGACATACTCTCCCGATCGGTATGCGCATTCTGTGACACGGTCGTCTCCTTTGTCAGTGGACGTGATGAGGCAAGTCAGCGCTGAATCCTGCCCTTATCGCAGGGTTTTCGGATACTGGTGGGGTCGGAGCGATCGCGTTGCACCTGTGCGCCGTGTTCGACTACGAGAACTCAGGCGATGACGACGAGGACCGCACCGGGAACGCGGTTTCTTTGCACACTTCGCTTGACCGGCGACTTTTCGGGTCATTCCTTTCTCGTGCCTCATGGACGGATGCTCGCGTAGTTCTGCAGGAATGTGGATTCGACCAGCGACATCGCGGCGATCTCGGCTGGGTCGACGCTTTCGTTGGGGGCATGGATCAGTGCCCGGGGTTCCTCGACGCCCATCAAGATGATCTCCGCGTCGGGGTATGTGTCGGCAAGGACGTTGCACAACGGGATGGATCCCCCTTGTCCCAGCATGACCATGGGACGGTCGTAGGCCTGTTGCATGGCTGCAGCGAGAGCCTGGTAGGCGGGCCCGTCGGTGCGGGCTCGGTACGGCGCTCCGACGGCCTCCACCTCGATCTCCACGGAAACCCCCCACGGTGCGGCGGCATGCAGATGATCCACGAGCGCTTTCTGCGCCCGGGCGGCTTCGAGGCCGGGGGGTATCCGCAGGTTCAAACGGGCACGGGCCCGGGGCGTGATCGCTGCCGCCGATCCGATCACCGGCGGGCAGTCGATACCGAGGATGGTCAGGGCCGGACGCGCCCAGAGCATGTCGGAGACGGTGCCATCGCCGAGCACTGATTCGGTGTCGAGCATGCCGGCGTCGGCGCGGAACTGTTCCGGTGGGTAGTGCTCGCCGGCCCAGGTCTGGTTGTTGTCCAGACCGTTGACGGTAGTGTTGCCCTGGGCATCTCGCAGGGTTGCCAGCATGGCGACCAGAGCGGCGAGGGCGTCCGGCGCGGCGCCCCCGAACATGCCGGAGTGCAGCTCCGAGGTGAGTGCTTCGACGGTGACGACGACATTGACCATTCCGCGCAGGCTGACGGTGGCGGCGGGTTTTCCGACGTCGGCATTGCCGGTGTCGCACACGAGGATCGCGTCGGCGCGCAGCAGGTCGGCGTTGTCGGGGACGAAGGCTTCCAGTCCGCCGGTGCCTTGCTCCTCCGACCCTTCGACCACGAGTTTGAGGTGCACGGGCAGTTCGTCGCCGAGAGCTTGCAGTGCGGTGAGGTGGACGAGGATATTGCCTTTGCAGTCGGCGGTTCCGCGTCCGTACCAGCGCCCGTTCTTCTCGGTGAGCTGGAAGGGTGGTGTATTCCAGGCAGTGTCGTCGAGCGGCGGTTGGACATCGTAGTGGGCATAGAGCAATACGGTCGGGGCGTGCGGGTTCGAGCAGCGCCTCGTCCCGACCACGGCATCACTTCCGTCGGCGGTTTCTTCCAGACGGGCATCGGTGAACCCTTGCTGGGTGAATTTCTGCCGTACCCATTCCGCCGCGCGGTGACATTCTTCGGGAGGATATTGGTCAGGATCGGCCACTGATCGCATTGCGACGAGTTCGGTCAGATCGTGTTTCACCTGCGGCATCAGATCGTGGATGCGCTGCTTCAGGTCCATGCCATTACCCCCCTGCCACGTCGCTGGTCGCGAGGTCGTCCACGAACTGTTGGAATTCGGGGAGTTTGTCCGGGCAGTAGATCTCGATGATCAGCAGTTCTCCTTGAACGACCCGCTCGTCCACGACGACCGGGCGAGTACCCGGCCCACCGGCGCCGTTGACCATCTGGGACAGCAACGTGGCTCGGGTCAGCGGAGCATTGGGGTTGGCGCAGATGGCTCCGCCGTCTTCGCCGAGCACCCCGATGATCTGGTCGCGGGAGGGGGTGTGGGCGCCGGCCTCGTCCAGGGCGGCGATGAGCTGGTCGGCCTTGTCCTCGGCTTCTCGGCTCGACGAGACATAGGGAAACAGGAGCAGGGCAATGACGGTGAGGATGACGATGATGAATGCGACGATCCCGTAGATGATCATGCGGTCACGGCGATTCCATGTTTCCTCCGCGGTGGTCATGAGGGGCTCTCCTCGGGTTGTTTCCATGACGGCTTGCGGGACCTGTAGAACAGGTAGGGCACGAGCAGGCCGAGACCGAGTGCGCCGGCAGCGACGATCAGGAAGTAGACCCCGGCGTTTCCGGAACTGAACTGCGAGGGCGGGATGAAGCCGATGAGCAGGGCAGCGAGCGAGGCGGCGAAGCCGACCCCGCAGAGTCCGACGAGCATCGGTGCCCGGTAACCGCGGGGGTGATCGGGGAACTTGCGCCGTAGCCGGACCGCGGCGACGAACATCAGCAGGTACATGATCAGGTACACCTGGGTGGTGATCACCGAGAAGATCCAGTACGTGCTCGACACGTCCGGGATGAACGCATACAGCAGGGCGATGACCGTGGTCACCAGACCCTGCGTGACCAGGATGTTCTGTTGCACCCCTTGCTTGTTCACCCGCTGCAGGAAGGGCGGTAGATAGCCTTCCTGCCGGGAGATCAGCAGCAGGCCCTTCGAGGGGCCCGCCAACCAGGTCAACATGCCGCCGAGCGAAGCGGTTACCAGCATGATTCCGATCACCGGAGTCAGCCACTGCCATCCGAATTGAGCGAACACGGCGTCGAATGCTTGCATCACTCCCGCAGTCAGAGACAGCTGTTCGGCGGGCACCACCCAGCTGATGGCCAGCGCGGGCAGGATGAAAATCAGCAGCACCAACCCCATCGCCAGGAACATCGCCTTCGGAAATTCCTTGGCGGGGTTGCGCAACGAGGAGACGTGAACGGCGTTCATCTCCATCCCGGAGTAGGACAGGAAGTTGTTGACGATCAACACCAGGCTGGCCAGTCCGGCCCAGGCCGGCAGCAGATGATCGGCGGTCATCGGCGCGGCCGACGGGTTGCCCTGCCCGAGGAAGACCGCCCCCAAGATCACCAGCAGCACCCCGGGGATCAGGGTGCCGATGATCAGTCCGCCGCTGGCCAGGCCCGCGACACCCTTGGTGCCGCGGGAGGAGATATAGACCCCGGACCAGTAGCAGACCATGATGACCAACGCGGTCCACACACCGTTGCTGGCCAGGGCGGGGTTGATGACGTACGCGAGTGTGCTGGCCACATATCCGAGCAGACTCGGATAGTAGAAGATCGTCATCGCGAACTGGCACCACACCGCCAGGAACCCCATCGGCTTGGAGATCCCGAGAGCGACCCAGTTGTAGACGCCCCCTTCCCATCCCGACGCCAATTCGGCCGACACCAGCGACGTCGGGAGCAGGAACACGAGGGCGGGTATGACGTACAAGAACACGCAGGCCAGACCGTAGACAGCCATCGTCGGCGACGGCCGCAGACTGGCAACCGAACTGGTGGTCATCAACGCCAGAGCCACCCAGGAGATCCAGGGCCCGGCCGGAACCCGGGTCCGGACCTTCGACTCGGTGGGCGGCTGGTCGGCCGGGATGTCCGGTGCGCTCATGATATCCACCTGCCAGAAATCCTGTACCGGGCGCTCTGAGCGCCGAGGGCGCGGGTCATCCCAGTGCCTTCCTCGTCACGGCGCGATCGGGCGCCCCTGTCGTGGACCTGCGGTGGCGGTGCATACGCTGTCCTCCTCGATCCGGTCTGCGTGGCGGGCTAGTCGACGACCCGGAGGTCGCGACTGGTGTTGTTCAGACGACGACAGCCGTCGTCGGTGACGGTGACGATGTCCTCGATGCGGATCCCGAACCTGCCGGGGAGGTAGATTCCCGGCTCGATCGAAAAGCACATGCCGGGAACGAGACGCTGCTGCTCACCCTCGACGATGTACGGGGGTTCATGGGTGATGACTCCGATCCCGTGACCGGTGCGGTGGATGAATCGGTCGCCGTAGCCGGCCTCGCTGATCACCGCCCGCGCCACCCGATCGATCTGCTGGCAACTGACTCCGGGACGGACCGCCTCGACCGCTGCCTGTTGCGCCCGCCGGACGACCTCGTGCACCCGCTGCGCTTCGGCATCCACCGGCCCGACTGCAATCGTGCGAGAGGTGTCCGACCCGTAACCGAACATCAAGCCGCCGAAGTCGAGAACGATGATGTCGCCACCTTCGATCGTCCGGTCACCGGCCTCATGGTGCGGATCAGCGCCATTGGGTCCGGACCCGACGACGGTGAAATCGACCTGTTCATGCCCGAATCGACGCAACAACGCTGCCAGCTCCGCTGCGATGTCCCGCTCGCGCCGGCCGGCGAAGGGTCTCTGCACGATCTGCTCGTAGACTGCATCGGCCGCGGCGCCGGCTGCGGTGAGCCGTGCCAGTTCGCGAGCGTCCTTGACGGCCCGTAACATCGGCATCGCTGAGGTCAAGGCCACGTACGACGAGTGCGGCAGTTGCCGTTGCAGGCCCAACAGGTGCATCGTCCACGCCGAGTCGGAGACGCCGTATCGGCTCGACGGATCCAGCAGTGCCCCGGCCAGCTCATACGGGTCGGCGCCATCGGCCCAGTCGGCGAACGAGACCGCGGCAGCGCCGTCCGCCGCTTCGGCATCGGCCCGTTCGAGCGTGGGAACCACCATGATGGGTGATCGGTCCAGGCGCAGCACCAACAACGTGAGGCGTTCGGTGATCGCGGTCGGTCGATATCCCGTCAACCAGACCAGATCAGGTCCCGGGGTGATGAGAACGCCGTCCAGACCCGCGAGGGCCGCGTCGTGCACCACCCGCGTCATACGGGCGGCATAATCCTCACTGGTGAACGGCATCGGAGCGGGATGCACCTGCGATGTCATCGGGCTCTCCAAGGGCCTTGGGAATGCTCGACCGACTGCCTAATCTGCTAGGCGCGAAGCTGATTTCGCCTCTACGAACTCGCCACGTACACAACCCCTGCGAGGGTCGTCGCTCAAGGCCCGCCGCTCGATCGGTCCCCCAGCATCGACATCATCGACACGGTCAACCTCCCCTATGGGGCGCTCATCGCCCTCTTTTACCCGAATTGTGCGCCTGCCCAGTCGGACGCCGCAGCACATTCCAATAAAATCGATGTTCGATGCAGTAATGCCTCGGAGACTTCCGCCAATCTGGCGGGTACCGGACCACTCGACCGTCCTACCCGTGACCCGCTCGGTATGAATTTTCGTTACCCCTGAACGCTCGCGAACGCCGGCTGACATTCCCGTCACCGAACGGTGGACGGTGAAATTGCGATCGTCCGCGCGTTCGGTCGGATTCAGGATGTTCTGAAAGTCGCAGTGCGTGGGTTCGGGACGAACGGACGAGGATTGGCGTCTCGCGTGCCCGAACTTCGGCGTCTGTGGATACCGGGAGTCGAAAAGTCTCCTGCACATGGCAATGGACAACGGTGCAGCTACCCGCGTGTCGGCCACCGACTGGGGTACAGCCGCGGCGCCGCAACGAACCGCGCGGGCTTTCGCTCGTCCACTCACTTACTTGCACGCCTCCAGTTCGCCGCGTCGGGCAAGGTTGCCGTGCAACGCGACGTGCCGAATCTGAGTCGACAGGTTACGAAATTTACTGAGAGAAACAATATTAGAACCCTTCGTTCTCCCAGCTTGCAAACAAGTGCGTCGCACTCGAACTCCCCCGGTAGGGGACACCGGCCGCACAGCCGTAGTGGCGACAGTGGCCGTCACCGTCTCCACGCTGTCTCAGCGGCGCGGCAGTGCGGGGCAGGGCGGGGCAAGTGGGAGCCGACGGCGGCGAGCCTCAGGAGTAGTCTCGGCCCGCACTCGTACTTATCCGCTCTGGTGGAACGGATTGGACGGCTACATCGCGGGACCTCACCGTACTGACGGGTGCGGGGAACATCACCGAGGTGAAGTTCGCGGCCGAGTGCCCCGATCGTGGCGTCCTGATAGCTTCGTCCACGCGGTCGGAAGCTCGGGACGAATGATCGATATGGCGTACACATCTCCGCTGGCGGTATTACCCTTCGGTCGGTCAGCCGATAGTCCACCCGGGGGTGTGGTGCGCCCGGCGCCATTCATGTTCCCATTCCTGCAGTCGGTGGTGCTCGTTGTACCGATGCACGCCGTACCAGAACCCGACCCCGCCGACCAACGCGGCCGCCCACACGGCTATCGCTGTGAGCACGGCCGTAGTGGCGCTGTCCGTCCCGCTGTGGGGAGCATCGACCGGGACGCCGCTGGGGTCCACCCACAGGTCGATCGTCGCGCCGGGTTGCGCGTCGAGCGGCCGACTCAGCCGACCGGTGTAGGTGTGCCCGTCCACATTCCACCGCACCCACCGGAGTTCGGTCTGGTCGACGGCCGGCGGGAGCGGTGGGGCGGTCTCCGGCGCCGCGGCCACGGTGGGGGCGCTGTCCAGAACGGTTGCTTCGACCTGACGGTGGGTGTGGATGTCCTGGCGGGCCTGCTCGACCAGCGTGCCGTAGGTGACGGTGCCGACGGTGGCTGCCAAAGGCACCATCATCACCACGAAGACGACCACCACGAGAGCTGCCGTCGACTCGAGCCGGTCGCGACGGCGCAGCAGCGGGCTCCGGTGCCAGGGCGCGCGCCGCCACAATCGCACGGAGCACGACGGCCCGGTGGTCATCATCGGCTCGGCATCTCGCCGCGCCCCGGGGTGTCTTGTTCCAGGGCACGGTTCTCGAGCTGCTCGAATTCGGCCGCGGTGATCGCCCCGGACTCGTGCAGCGCCTTCGCGTCGGCGATCTGATCGACGGCGGATCTGCCGGCGGCCTGCCGGATGTACTGGTCGGTGGCGTGCCGGGCGGCGAGTTGAGCCTCTCGGGCCCGGATGGCCATGTCCTGTCCGCGCACGATCAGGTAGAGCAGAGCGCTGAAGAAAGGAATCAGGATCAGGGCGATCACCCAGACGGCTTTGCCCAGCCCGGACACGGTGTGGTCGCGGAACAGATCCGTCAGGATCAGGAAGAACACGAGCAGGTACGCCACGAAGGCGAACACGATGATCGTGTACCACAGGAGATCCCAGAACGAGTCCATGATGTGCACCTCCGGTGAAGGGACCGGCGAGACAGGCCGAGAAGTTCGGAGTGGTCTGGCCGCGGGGGAGAGTACGTCTTTCTGCCACTGCACCGCCGTAGCTAGGGCACCGCGGCTTTCGGCTTTTCGACCAGGTCGAGCAGACGTTGGCGGGCGAGGCGTTCGCCCAGCTCCGGCAGAGCCGGCGCCGGAATTCCTCGCAGGTCCTCCAGACAGCTCGCAACCACTGCCTCGATCCGATACCGCGGGAGGAAGCCCTCGAACTCGGCGGCAAGCCGATCCGCGATCTGACTGTCGGGTGTGGCGCGCACAGTGCTCATCTCGAGTCCTGCGTTCTCTGGTCGCCGAAGTCGAGAACGACGGTGTCACCGCGTTCGATCGTCCGGTCACCGACCTCGTGGTACGGGTCAGCGCTGTCGGTCCGGACTCGACGACGGTGAATCGTCCTGCTCGTACCCGAATCGGCGTGACAACGCTGCAGGCTCCGCTGCAATCACAATTCTGCGAGGGCGTCGCGCAAGGGCTCGCCGCTCGATCGGTCCCCCAGCATCGATATCATCGACACGGTCACTTCCCACACTGGGCGCTCATCGCCCTCTTTTGCCGAATTGTGCGCCTGCTCGGTCGGACACCGCAACATATTCTGGTAAATTCGATCGTCGATTCAACAACGAGCGGGGGCCTCCGCACGATGGACGGGTTCCGGACCCTGCGACGGTCTCACCTGCCGCTGGCTACGGCGTGGGCCCGCATTGCCCGGTCCATCCACTATCCGACGGTGGCGGACATCGTGACGCGTGTGGCACCGATCTTCTTTGCCTGTCCCGGGTCTCGCGGAACGGCTTTCCTTGTCACGCCGGCGCCGACTGGTGCAGTGCGGAAGCGGTGTCAGAGCAGTCCGGGTGCGGCTCCCGGTGCCGCGGGCGGTGCGTCGGGTTCACGCATCATCCGGAAGGAGTTCAGCAGTCCGAGCAGTCCCGTGAGGATGGGCACGAGCAGCGCGGCCTGCAGCGCGACGGGCCGGGCGTCGGTGTTGATGCGGATGATCTCGTCGCGGATCTCGGGTGGCCGGCCGGCGAGCAGGTCCTGGAGTTGCGTATTGCTCATGACCTCGGCGTCCTCCTCGAGGACCTGCGCGATGTGTTGCTTCTCGTCGGGCGGCAGGACGGTGCTCGACTGCGTCATGGCGGTGAACGTGAGGGACAAGGTGGCCAGCATGACGGCCCCGGCGAAGGCCAGTCCGAACGACAGCCCGAACGACCCGGCCGCGGAATTGGTGCCCGCGGCCTCACTGACCCGCTCCTCCGATATCGGGGCGAGGGTGTAGTTGTTCAGTTGCGAGACCAGCAGCCCCAGCCCGGCACCGGCAACGACGAGTGGTGCCAGCAGCACCCACCCGAAGTCCGCGCGGGGTACCAACGGGAGCAGCACGGCGACGCCGACGGTGACGAGCGCGAACCCCCACCGAATGATGACTGCGGGACGGCGATTGCCTGCCTTGTTCCCCGCGAGCAGAGCGACGGCGAACATGCTCAGCGACAGCGGTGCGAGTGAGAGACCGGCCTGCATGGCGTTGTACTCGAGCACCATCTGCAGATAGATGGGCAGCGCGATCATCGTCCCGCCCAACGCGATCTGCTGAAGCATCTGCCCGGTGACGCCGAGCCGGAACACCTTCGACCGGAACAGGCCCGGGTCCAGCAGGGCAGGCTCGCCGCGCCGTGTGCGGCGGATCAACCAGTAGGTGAGAGCGGTGAGCGCGGCAGCTCCTGTGAGCAGCAGTGCCGCGACCGCGTCGCCGCCCTCCTGCCACACCAGGATCCCGAGCACGATCCCACCCATGCCGACGACCGACAGCACGGCTCCGATCGGGTCCACGCCGCGCGGCCCGGTGTACGGCACGTCCCGGACGAGCCCGATGCCGGCCAGTACCACCGCGATGATCACCACTTCCAGGGCGAACCCGACCCGCCACGACAGATAGGTGGTGACGAAGCCGCCGAGTAATGGGCCGACTGCAGCGGCGATCGCAGCTGCCGCGCCGACGAGTGCGTAGACCTTCTTCTGAGCGGCGCCGTGGAAGTTGCCGTGTACCAGTGACTGCATGGCAGGCAGCAGGAGTGATGCGCCGATCCCACCGACCACCGCCCACAGGAGGATCACCACGGTCAGTCCCTGGGCGAGGGTCATCGCCGCAGCGCCCGTCGCGTAGCCGAGCAGTCCCAGCACGTATGCGCGTTTGCGACCGATCAGGTCACCGATCTTGCTGCCGATCAGAATGAACGCCGCCGAGACCAGCGCTTCGAGCGCGATCGCGGACTGCACACCGCTGACGGTGGTGCCGAGGTCGCGCACCACCGCCGAGATCGACACGTTCATCAGCGACGTGTCGACGACAAGGACGAACATCGCCATCGCGAGAAGCACGGCGAGCAACCGACGTCGGCCGGAGAGCTGACCTTCTTCGGCGGAAGAGATCCCGTCGGCCATGGCAGATCACCACCTCACCGTGCACTGGCGGCGATCCGGCCGGTCAACCAGTGCTGATCCGACAGTAGACCCGGGGAATGTGCAGAAGGCGCTGTTCGGTCGAGCCGGATTCAGTACGTGTCTCATCCCTGGGTCCACCGACGATCCGGTAGTTGCTCCCGGCCTCGGTTGCGGCGAGATCGGCCAACGCACGCAGGCCATGGACGGCGGCTTTCGACGCAGCAAGGATCTCGACCTCGATCGCGGCGTTCATGGGGCAACCTTCTTCCAGATCGGGGCGAGCACATGGTCGGCGGCGTCGGCGCCGCCGGTGCGCACATCGTCTGCGGTGATCAGGAGCCAGCCAACAGTACTGGTTCGTCCGCTGCGGCGGCGATGCGCCGCAGCGGACGAACCGGCCGGGACCTGCAGCCAGGGTTCTCCGCCGAGGGGAGAACTGCTGGAAATCGAGAAGGTTCACAAGCTGGCCGCGCGCCTATCGGATCGGCATAACATGGATAACCGCGATTATCCATCAAATGTGGAAGGGGTGATGGTGGCCGGTGGGTTGTAGAAACACTCCGGGGGGCGTGATGCCTTCGCGGTGCCCAACGCGCTGTCGGGCATAGAGGTGTCCCATGCGCGCGGTCGCCACCGGCAGCATGGCGTTGCTCTGCAACGGACACAGCATTCGCGTGTCACCGCGACTCGGTGGCGGCCGATACGCAGTGATCGGACCAGTGGCTGGAATCGCCGTCGGTAACGGCTTCGCGGAGTCCCGCCCGAGACTGGGGTCGGATCGACTTTCCAGACACACCGCGCCCGGCATCGATGATCGGGGCAGACGGATCGGTCATCACATGCAACGTCCGAAAACCACTAGTTAACATAACGAGGTCTTATCGGTTGGGCTTCTTTGATCACTTGACCTGCAGGTGTTTACGACGTCTCTGTCGACGCCTCCGTCCCACCCGGCGTAGTCACTGCTTCCACGGTCATCAGCCGCGTGATCTCCTCCCGGTCGGCCTGCGACGGCAGTCCCCATCCGTCTCGGTAGCCGTACATCTCGCGCAGAGTGATCGCGTGCCGGTTGCCATCGGCGATCTCGATGTCGTCGACGGTGATCAGGCCCGGATGGGCCACACCCGTGGCCTGCGCGATCTTGAACACGTCGCGGCGTAGGGCTTCGATGTAGTCGGCGACGCGGTCGGCCTTGGTCGGGACGTCGAGTCCTCGGGTGAGCCAGCGGTTCTGTGTGGCGACGCCGGTGGGGCAGCGGTCGGTGTGGCATTTCTGTGCCTGGATGCATCCGATCGAGAACATCGGTTCGCGTGCGACGTTGACCATGTCGCAGCCGAGTGCCATGGCGACCACTGCGTTGTCGGGCAGACCGAGTTTGCCGGCGCCGATGAAGGTGACGTCGTCGGTGAGGCCGGCCTCGGCGAACGTCGCGTAGACCCGCGCGAATCCGCTGCGGAACGGCAGGGAGACCGCGTCGGCGAACACCAATGGTGCTGCGCCGGTTCCACCTTCGCCACCGTCGATGGTGACGAAGTCGACGCCGCGGTCGGTCTCGCTCATCCGCCGGGTGAGTTCGTCCCAGAAGGTCGTGTCGCCGACGGCGGACTTGATGCCCACGGGAAGGCCCGTCTCGGCGGCAAGCAGTTCGACCCAGTCGAGCAGACTGTCGATGTCGTGGAACTCCGTGTGCCGGGAGGGGCTCACGCAGTCCTTGCCGACGGGGATTCCGCGGACCTCGGCGATCTCCGGGGTGACCTTGGCTCCGGGGAGCAGTCCGCCCAGTCCGGGCTTGGCGCCCTGACTGAGCTTGATCTCCAGAGCACGGACGGGCGCCGAGTCGACGACCCGCTTCAGCCGTGCGAGGTCGAAGTGGCCGTCCTCGTCACGGCACCCGAAGTAGCCGGTGCCGATCTGGAAGATCAATTCTCCGCCGTTGCGGTGGTAGTTCGTCAGGCCACCTTCGCCGGTGTTCTGCAGACACCCGGCTGCGCCGGCACCCCGGTTGAGTGCCTCCACGGCGGCACCGGACAGCGAGCCGAAGCTCATCGCGGAGATGTTGACGAACGACCCGGGGCGGAAGGCCCGGGCGCGCCCCCGGGCACCACCGAGGATCTTCGCGGACGGAATGGAGACCTTCTCGCCACCGTGAGGCGCGGCCGACGGCGGCAGGTCCGAGAACGTCCGGTGCTTGATGATCGTGTACCCGTCGGTGTACTCGATGTCGTTGTCGCTGCCGAAACCGAAGGTGTTCGTGACGTTCTTCGACGACGCGTAGATCCACCTGCGCTGGTCGCGGTTGAACGGCCGCTCCTCGTCGTTGTTCGTCGTGATGTACTGCCGCAGTTCGGGTCCCAGCGACTCCAGGACGTAACGCGCATGCCCGAGAACCGGGAAGTTCCGCAGCAGCGAATGTCGTTTCTGCACAAGATCGTAGGCACCGACAGCGGCCGCCGCAGCGGCCGGGATACCGAGCGTTTTCGACCATCCCATTCTCCGAGGGTACGTCCGATCAACCGCCCCGGAGCGGGAACCGAGCGGGGTTTCGAGGGGCGGACACCATGGGTACCCGCCGTGCAGAGCTGTGCGTGGTGAGAGGTGAGCGAATGCAAAAGAGCGACCTGCAGTCCGACTACGACGAGGCCGACCTCGAGATCGGAGACCGCAAGAAGGCTGCCGCCGGCGTCACCGGCGTCGCCGTGGCGATGAAACGATCCCTCGAACAGATGGGACTGGTGCGTTCGGCCGAGACACTGCTCGAACTGAACCAGGCCGAAGGGTTCGACTGCCCGAGCTGTGCGTGGCCCGACCCGGACCCCGGGCATCGCAAGATCGCCGAGTTCTGCGAGAACGGTGCCAAGGCCGTCGCCGAGGAGGGCACCAAGCGACGCGCCGACCCCGAATTCTTCGCCAGGTACAGCATCGACGAGCTCGCCGCACACAGCGAACTGTGGCTCGGCAAGCAGGGCCGCATCACGCACCCGATGGTCAAGAGGCCCGGCGCCACGCACTACACCCCGATCGAGTGGGACGAGGCCTTCGACCTCATCGGTGAGCAGCTGAAGTCGCTGGACAGCCCTGATCAAGCCACCTTCTACACCTCCGGGCGTGCGTCGAACGAAGCGGCCTTCGTGTACCAGCTGTTCGCGCGGGCGTTCGGGACCAACAACCTGCCCGACTGCTCCAACATGTGCCATGAGTCCACGAGCATCGCGCTGCAGGAATCGATCGGCATCGGCAAGGCCAGCGTGACGCTCGACGACGTGCACAACGCCGAGCTCATCATCCTGCAGGGCCAGAACCCCGGCACGAACCACCCGCGCATGCTCACCGCACTCGAAGAGGCCAAGCAGAACGGTGCGAAGATCCTGACGATCAACCCGCTGCGCGAGGCGGGTCTGGTGAACTTCCGTAATCCGCAGACGCCGCGCGGCGTGCTCGGACGGGGAACGGACCTGTCCGACCTGCATCTGTCGATCAAGGTCAACGGAGATCTGGCACTGCTGCAGGCGTTCGGGTCGCTGCTCGTCGAATGGGACGCGCTCGATCACGACTTCGTGCAGCAGTACACGCGGGGATTCGACGACTGGGTCGAACACGTCCGGGACATCGATTGGGACGAGGTGGTCGCCGCGACCGGCCTGTCGCGCCAGCAGATCACCGAGGCTGCCCAGATGCTGCGCCGCTCGAAGGCGACGGTGTTCTGCTGGGCCATGGGAATCACCCAGCACCGCAACGCCGTGGCGACCATCAAGGAGATCTGCAATCTCGCGTTCGCGCAGGGCAACATCGGCAAGCGCGGTGCCGGGCTCATGCCGGTGCGCGGACACTCGAACGTCCAGGGCGACCGCACGATGGGGATCTGGGAACGCGCGCCGCAGAGTTTCCTCGACGCTATCGAGAAGGAGTTCGGTTTCGATCCTCCTCGCGAGAACGGCTACGACACCGTCGATTCGATCAAGGCGATGCGCGACGGCAAGGTGCGTTTCTTCCTCGGCCTCGGCGGCAACTTCGTGCAGGCGGCGCCGGACACCGGCGTCACAGCCGAGGCGATGGCCGGAATCGACATGACCGTGCACATCTCGACGAAGCCCAATCGTTCCCATCTGGTCTGCGGCAGAACCGCATTGATCCTTCCGACGCTCGGGCGCACAGACAAGGACGTCCAGACCTCGGGGCCACAGTTCGTGTCGGTCGAGGACACGACGTGCGCGGTCCACGCGTCCCGGGGACCGTTGAAGCCACCCTCCGAGCACCTTCGTTCGGAGGTCGCGATCATCACCGGCATCGCCGAGGCCACGCTCGGTGACCGTTACGGGATCGACTGGAAGGCGATGCGCGACGACTACGCGAACATCCGCTCGCGCATCTCTCGCGTCGTCCCGGGCTGTGAGGGCTACGAGGTCAACGTCCGGCGTCCGGGAGGGTTCATCCTGCCGCATCCGCCCCGCGACACCCGGACCTTCGATACCGATTCGGGTAAGGCAGAATTCGCCGTATCGCCGGTGGAAGTGGTTCAGGTTCCGCCGGGGCATCTGCTGTTGCAGACGATGCGCAGCCACGACCAGTTCAACACCACCATCTACGGCCTCAGCGACCGCTACCGCGGGATCGAGGGTGGCCGTCGTGTCGTGTTCATGCACCGGGACGACATCGCCGCACTGGGTTTCGACGACGGGGACTTCGTCGACCTGTTCACACGATGGGACGGCGACGACCGCGACCGTTGCGCCAAGAGGTTCCGGATCGTCGAGTACGACCTGCCACGAGGAAGCGCGGCCGCCTACTACCCGGAGACCAACCCTCTCGTCCCGCTCGATTCGACTGCACTGAAGAGCAACTGCCCCACCTACAAGTCGATCGTGATCTCCCTGGCTCCTGCCGGACGCGACGAGTGCCCGGACGCGCTCGGAACTGCGCCCGTGGGGTCGGACTGGTCGCACAAGACGACCCCGGAGCCGAAGCACCTGTCCTGACCGGCGGTCAGGCTGCCTCGAATGCTCCTTCGCGCAGCAGTGTTTCGGCCGCGATGAAGGCTGCGGCGCGACGTGTGATGGTGGGCGGCGCCGGTGGGTTGCCGTTCCACTGGTCGAACAGGGTGCTCAGGCTCAACGCGATGCGCTCCGGCGACTCCCAGTTGCGCCACGCATCGAAGTCTCTCGTGCGCACGAGTTTCCGTGCTGTCTCGAGCGGGGTGAGTCCGGCCCGGTGATGATCGTGGGCGGCGTCGCGCAGCCACAGCCAGTAGTCGCGTAGTGCTCGGATCTCCGCTGCACCACAGGTCGGCCCGTGCCCGGGTACGTACACCGCGGCGTCCCAGCCGAGCAATCGGTCGAGCGCCGACAACCAGTTGTCGAGCGGGCCGTGCCACAGGATCGGCGTCGACCCGATGAACAGCAGGTCGCCGGTGAAGACGACACCGGCATCGGCCACGCGGACGACCAGGTCGCCGGCCGTGTGGCACGGCCCGAGTTGCTCGAGTTCGATCGTGCGACCACCGATGTCCAGTGAGGTGGCGGTCGCGAAGGTCGTGTCGGGCATCCGCGGGGTGCGGCGCGGGAATCGGGCACCGCCGCGGACCCGCGCCATGTAGGCACCGGCCGCACCGACGGGGCCGGGGACGCGCCGGATCCTGGAGCCTATGCCGGCCAGCGCGGTGAGGGCGCGCGGGGGAAGATCCTCGCGCATCCCGTCCAGTGCGGCGGCGCTGGTGGTGATCCGCGCGTCGGGTGGCAGCGTCTCGTTGCCCCACCAATGGTCACCGTCGCTGTGGGTGTTCACCGCGTCGGTGATCGGAGCATCGGCGACCAGCGGTGCCTGCGCCTCGGCGATGCGCTGCGCCCATGCGACGTCCCATGCGGTGTCGACGACCAGCGACGCCGTTCCCGGAGCGACGACCAACCCGGTGTTGGCCTCGCCCCAGCCGCCGGGTGTACGCACGAACGCCCAGACCCCGTCGCCGACCTGCTGCAATCCACTCATGTCGACCTCCCGGCCCGCCACCCTACCGAGGTGTCCGTTTCGTGCTCCTTCGGCTCGGGTAGCCGACGATCAACCGTCATCCACAGGAGCCGACAGACATGAGACTCAGTACCGTCCTCGCGACCGCAGCTGCCACCACGACCACCGCGATCGTCGGATCGATCGCCTCCCAGGACACGAACTCCCGGTGGTACCGCAAGTTGCGCAAGCCCGGTTTCCAGCCTCCGGCCGCAGCGTTCCCGATCGTCTGGACGGCGCTGTACGCCGATATCGCTGTCACCTCGGCCGTCGCGATCGACGAGTACACCGACGCCGACGACTACGCGGGTCGTCGCAACTATATCGCGGCTCTGGCCACGAATCTCGTCCTCAACGCGTCGTGGTCGTGGGTGTTCTTCAAGTGGCATCGGTTGATGCCTGCCACTGTGGTCGCCGCCCTGCTCGCCGCCAGTACCGCGGATCTGACGCGCTGGACGGCCGAGGCGAATCCGACTGCGGGGGCTGCGCTGGCTCCGTACTCGGCGTGGACGGCGTTCGCCACGCTGCTGACCGGACGGATCACACAGCTCAATCGCTGATCCGCCGATGTCGCGGAGGGCAATGAGACAGTTCTTCGCAATCTGTCTCATCTGTGCGACCGTCGGTACATGACCGTTGCAACGGGGGCGTCGGAACAGCAAGCGCAGGAACTCGGGGCGTCACCGTGGGACTCCCAGCACCGGGAGTTCGACTACGACCTGGACGACATCGAGGGCGCGATTCCCGAGGGCCTGCGGGGCGCGCTCTACCGGATCGGGCCCGGCCGTCTCGACGTCGACGGTCATCCCCTGAGTCATATCTTCGACGGTGACGGCATGGTCTCCCACATCGACATCGGGCCGGTGGGGGTCCACTACCGGAATCGGTACGTGCGGACGAAGAGCTTCGCGAGGACGAACGAGACACGTCGTCCGGCAAAAGGATTCAGTACACAGAGGATCGGCGGTGCGCTCGCAAACGCGCTGAGGTTCCCTGAGAATCTCGCGAACACGAGTGTGTTGTTGCACGACGACGTGCTCTACGCCCTCTGGGAAGGGGGACGACCGCACCGGCTCGACGCCGAGACCCTGCAGACCTATGGGCCCGAATCCTTCGGTGGTGCGTTGAAGCGCGTCGGAGCGTTCTCCGCGCATCCGAAGACCGACCCCGCGACAGGTGAGGTGTTCAACTTCGGGCTCGACTTCTTCCCGCGACCGATGATCCGCTGCTATCGACTCGATCGCGGCCGTCGGCTGCACGGACTCGCGACCGTCCCGATTCCGAAGCTCGGATTCGTCCACGACTTCGCGCTGACCGAACGCCACCTGATGTTCGTACTCGGACCGTTGGTGGTCCGGAATCCGATCCCGGTTGCTCTGGGTCTGCGTCCCTTCGACGACGCGTTGTCCTATCGGCCGGAACTCGGCACCACCATCGTCCTGGTCCCGCGCGACGGCGGTAGGCCGACCACCGTCGAACACGATGCGCTGTTCCATTTCCACGTCACCAATGCCCACGAAGACGGGGACCGCACCGTCGTCGAACTCGTCGCACACGATCCCGCCGATGGCTGGGAAGGGTGGAACAGGCACCTACGCAACTATCGCGAGTCCGCCGGGCCGGCCTTCGGGGGCACCCTCACCCGGCTGTCGGTCGACCGGCGGACCCGCCGCGTCACCACCATCGAACTCGACGATCACGGATGTGAGTTCCCCCAGCTCGACCAGCGGTTCGCTACCACCGAGCATCGCTACAGCTACACGGCATCGGCATCGGTCCCGGGAGGCGATCCCGACTCGGTCACCACGATCGATCATCGCGCCGGAGCCGTGAGCCGATACACGGCCGCCGCCGGCGACACCGTCTGCGAACCGCTCTTCGCGCCGGGCGGCGACGCCGAGGGCGACGGCTGGTTGCTGACACTCGAGCACCGGCCCGCGCGCAGGACCAGCAGACTCGTCGTCCTGCGCGCCGATCGACCGGGCGACGGGCCGGTCGCGGCGGTGAACCTGCAGCACCACGTGCCGATGACCTTCCACGGAGCCTTCCGGCCGGGGTCCGGCCTCCGGCATTGATCTCTCGGCTGTGGCGGCTCGGACTGTCGAGAAGCCTCACAGCCTCTCTCCGTTCGGGTCTTCCAGGGGCGGGTATCACCCCCTACAAATATGTTGCACTTATAAGTGAAAGTGGCTACGGTCGGAGTGGATGCAGGAGGTGTGAGCGATGGACGCAGTGATCGATCGCGGCGTGGGAAAGACGACACTGACGGTGACATCGGATCAGGTGTCGCAGGCCGGAGCGTTCAACCCTGCGGATCTGCTGTCGGTGGTTCCCGCCGAGCTGGCCGCAATCCTCACCGAAGTTGTGCAGATCGTCGCTGCGGGTGGCACGGTAACCATCGGTTCGATGCCGGATGAGCTGACCACTACATCAGCGGCGGATCTACTCGGCATCTCTCGCCCGACGCTGATGAAACTGATCCGCGAAGGGCAGATCCCAGGACACAAGGTCGGGACCCACACGCGACTCCATACTGCGGACGTCCTCGCTTACAGAGACCGGCTGCGCGAGCAACAAAGGGCCGCATTGCAGGATCTGCGCGACTTCGAGGAAGCCGAGGGACTGGATTACTGACAGTCGGGAGGCTCGTATGTGTATGTGGCGGTAGGGAGCCTATTGTCACACGCGTGAGTTCACGAGTGCCGAACGTGCTGCCGGACGCGAACGTACTGTATTCGCGGACTTTGAGGGACTGGCTCTGTCTGCTGGCCAACAGGTCCGGTCCGCCATTGTTCCATCTGCGTTGGACCGAGGACATTCTTGCGGAGTTGGTATATCACCTGCGCAAGAAGCACCCGCACTTCTCCGATCGTCAGATCGGGGGAGTGCGGGACAATATCGTCAGAGTGGCCGCACATGGCCGAATCAAGGGATACGAAATCGATCCGGGTCTGGCATATACAGACGAGTACGACGCGCACTTGCATGCCGCTGCCGAACATGGTGACGTCCAATATGTCATCACCAGCGACAATGGGTTTCACGACTTTGCGGTAGCTCATGACGAATTTCTCGGCTATGAGGTCTATACCCCGGACGACTTCCTGATGCTCGTCCACCGGGACGCAATCTCCACTGTCCGTGAAGCCCTGCTCGAACAGATCGCCTATCACCGCAGACTCGGTCGACCGTTCAACCTGGTGGCTCGTCTCGAAGACGCACAGGCTCCCAACTTCGCCGCCGCGATCCGCAAAATGATGCAAGCACCGGCGGTGGCTCGAGCTCTCTCGTGTGTCCCCGAAGGTAGCTGAGACGACACGGCTGATTGTGATCGGTTCTCGCAGCCGCCACCGCAGAGCAAACCGGTGATGGGCGATGATGGAGCCATGTTGGAAACACCCGTCGTCATCGGTATCGGATCCATCTGCGTGGGGTTCGTCTTCTTCATGCTCGCCGCGACGGGCACGCGATCGCGCTGGGACAAGAAGATCACCATCACGCTCTTCGCGATCGCCATCGTCTTCATGACGATCATCCCGGTCATCGGGGCGGTGGGGTTCGCGGCCTGACACTCCGCGACGTCGCGGTGGAAGTGCTCGCACACCGCCGATCCCCGTGGGAGTATCCACCGCAGGAAACCGAACAGGGGAGGTCGCGGTGGGTGGCGTCAGCGGTGAATTGAAAGACGAACTGACGAAGCGTCTTTCGTCGGTACTCGACGGCAGTTGGACGCTGCGGCGCATCGAACGGCTCACCGGCGGTGCGAGCCGTGAGACGTGGGCGATCACCGCGGTGTCGGCCACCGGCGACACCCGGGAACTCATCCTGCGCCGCGACCCACCGGGCCGCGAGGACGCACGCAGGATCGCCATGGAAGCGGCGTCCTTCGACGAGGCCGCCCGCGTCGGCGTGCCCGTGCCCGACGTGATCGACCGCAGCGGCGACGAACCGCACCCCGGGATCGGCGCCTACCTCGTGATGTCGAAGGTGCCCGGCGAGGCACTGCCGCAGCGGCTGCTGCGCGACGAGAATCTGGCCGAGGTCCGCGCCGCGCTGCCCTACGAACTCGGACGCATACTCGCCCGGATCCACCGCATGGACATCGAGGCCGTACCGAACCTGCCGGAACACGACCCGCTGACCTCCCTGTTCGACGAGTACCTCACCAACGGCGACCCTGTGCCGACGCTCGAGGCCGCCTTCGCGTGGCTCACCCGCAACCGTCCACCGGCGACCGGGAAAGCGTTCGTACACGGCGACTTCCGCAACGGGAACCTCCTCGTCGACGCGGAGGGTGTGCGCGGGGTGCTCGACTGGGAACTGGCGCACATGGGTGATCCGATGGAGGACCTCGGGTGGCTGTGCACCCGGACGTGGCGTTTCGGTTCGCCGCATCCGGTCGGCGGGTTCGGTTCCCGCGACGACCTGTTCCGCGGGTACGCCGACGAATCGGGTGAGAGTCCCGACCCCGAGGTCGTCCACTGGTGGGAGGTCTACGGCTCGCTGCGATGGGCGGTGATCTGCCGGATGCAGGCCGCCGCAGCAGCGACGGGAGGCGACAACACCCTCGAACTGCTCGCCATCGGCCGCCGCGTCGCCGAGTGCGAACACGACCTGCTGGATCTGCTGGGCGTTCCTCCCCACGAGGAGACGGAGACTCCGCCCGCCGCCCCGCAGTTCCTCGGGGCACCGCCCGTCGAGGAGCTGCTCGAGGCGGTCCGCGAGTTCGTCCTGGAGGTCGGGGCGGGCGCCGATGCGAAGACCCGCTACCGCAGCCGGGTGGCCGCGCACGTCCTCGGCATCGCCGCGCGGGAGGCCACCCTCGCCCCTGGGGTGCGGGAGACCTACCGGGTGCGGCTCGCCGGGCTCGGCTACCGCTCCGAAGCCGAACTCGCCCTCGGTGTGCGTGCAGGACGAGATCACCTCGACGACCCGCAGGTCGCCGAGGTGATCAGGGGGTTGGCCGCGAACCGGCTGAAGGTCGCGAACCCGAAATACCGCTGACGGATCAGTGCGTGGCGGCGACCTCCGCACCGATGCCGGTCTCGGCGCGCACCAGCATCTCCGCGAACTTCTCGTCCTCGAGTCGGCCGCGTCCCCGGCGCTTCTCGCCGACGATCGACCCGATCACGCACGCTGCGATGCCGAGCGGCATGGTGACGATCACCGGGAGCTGGATGGTCAGGGGAGCGGGGCCGCTGCCCATCCACAAGGCCTCGGTGAACATCAGGCTCACGACCGTCGAGACGAGACCGGTGAGCACACCCCAGACCGCACCGGTGGCGTTGAAGCGCCGCCAGTTCAGGCTCAGCACGAGAGCGGGCAGATGCGCACTGCCGGCCACCATGAACGCCATGCCCATGAAGAAGGTGATGTTGGTGTCGTCACCGATGAGCATGGCCAAGCCGATGGCGAGGACGCTGAAGGACACTGCCCCGTACCGCGCGATGCGGGCCTGGGCCTCGTCCTCGCGGGCCTGCTCGTCCGCGTCGAGATTCTCGATCGGTTCCTTCCGCGTGACCGCCGGCCACACGTCGCGGGCGAAGGTACCGGCCGCGGAGATCACGACACCGGCGACCACTGCGACGATGGACGCGAAGGCGACCGCGGCGACGAGTGCGAGCGCGACGGACCCACCGATCGTGCCGGCGCCGCCACCGAGTTCGGTGACGAGCACGGGTGCTGCGAGGTTGCCACCGGGCCCGACGAGGTCGGTGCCGTTCGGGCCGAGCACGGCCGCGGCGCCGAAGCCCATCACGATGACGATCAGGTAGAACAGGCTGCACAGCGCGACGGTCCAGCCGAGCGAGCGCCGGGCGGTCGTGGCCTCGGGGACGGTGAAGAACCGGATGAGGATGTGCGCCATCCCGGCGGTGCCCAGGGCGAACGCGAGCGCGTAGGAGATGAGGTTGATCGCGCTGGTCTGGCCGAAGATCAGTCCGGGGGACAGGATCGCGTCGCCCGCGACGGCGTTGTCGGTCGCGGCGTCGAGGACCTTCGGGAACGCGAAGCCGAACTGCGCCAGGATGCCGAAGCACACGATGATCGCCAGCACCGACAGGATCGTCGACTTGATGACCTGCACCCAGGTGGTGGCGAGCATGCCGCCCACGAAGACGTAGATGCCCATGAGCGATCCGGCGACCACCACCGACAGCCAGAACGGGATGCCCGAGACGGATTCGAGGAGCACACCCGCGGCGACGAGCTGGGCGAGCAGCACGAAGGTGCCGGTGGCGATCGTGCTCAGCGCGACCGCGACCCGCACGTTCCGCGAGTCGGTGCGGAAGACGAGGACATCGGCGAGGGTGTACTTGCCGAGATTGCGCATCTTCTCCGCGAGGAGGAACAGCACCGGCAGGAACGAGATGACGGACGTGAACAGGATGACGGTGCCATCGACGCCCTTGGAGAAGATCAGGCCGGTGGTGCCGAGGAAGCTGCCGGCGGAGATGAATTCGCCCGCGATGGCGAATCCGTTCTGCCAGCTGGATATCGAGCGACCCGCGGCGAAGAATCCGTCGGCGCTCTTCGCGCGCCGGGATGCAGCGAAGGTCACCCACAGGGTCAGGGAGATGACGGCGCTGCAGATCGCGATGGCGAGATAATCGGCGTCACCGGTCATGATGCGACCTCCTCGGATGCGGGACGGTTCTGTTCGACGGCTGCGACGGCGTCGTCGACGGCGGGGCCGATGTAGGTGCGGGAGAGACGGAAGTATGCCCAGACCAGCACCCAGGTTCCGGCGAACTGCGAGAACACCACCCACAGCGACAGCGGGATGCCGAGGACGTCGGTGGCGCCGAGCTGATCGGGGAACCCGATGAAGGCGACGAGGAAGGACGTGAACAGCACGACGGTGATGCCACCGAGCGTGTTGGTCACCCGGGCGCGTCGGCGACGCAGTTCCGCGATCTCGGGAAGGTGGAGCATCCGCGTCCAGACGAGTTCGTCCGTCGAGGATGCGGGGACGGCGCTGTTCACGGTGTCGGTCATGCCCGCACCGCCGCGCCGCGGGCGCTGTCGAGCGCGAAGAGGTTCTCGTCCCAGCCGGCCTCGAGCGGACCGAAGAAGTGGAAACGGACCTGCTTGACCTTGTAGAGCCAGCGGCCGTCGATCTTGACGACCTGGTCGTTGTAGCGACCGGCGGCGATCGCGGGGGCGCCGTCGGTGACGCACGGCTGCCACAGGAACGAGCGCACGGTGGCGCGGTCACCGTCGAGGTCGATCTCGAGGTTGGTGATGAAGTGCCAGAAGGAGGTCAGTCCGCCGTCGGCGAGTCCCGCGAAGAAGGTGCGCATCTCCTCCTTTCCCCTCGGGTGGGACAGGCCGTCGAACTCGCCGTCGTCGGTGAACAGCTCCATGAGCGCGTCCCAATTGCCGTCGTCGAGATGGCGGCAGTACTGCGCGTCGAGCTTCCGGATCGCCTCGAGGTCTTCGAGGCGGGTGATGCGGTCGAGCAGGGACGGTTCGGGATGGGGACTGGACACAGCAGATCCTCCGTTGTGCGTGGTTATTAACAACCGTTCATGTGATGCGGACCATAACAACGGTGAACAGCCCCGTCAACGGGAAGGTTCTTGCTGGTCGGCGCGAGGTGTGCCTACTGTGCAGGGATGAACAGCCGGTCGAACGGTGCGTCCTCGTCCATTCGGGAACGGATTCTCGAGACCGCGCTCGACGAGTTCTACGAGTGCGGATTCCACGGGTCGACGATGCGCAATATCGCCAACGCCGCAGGTTGCAGCGCTGCCAACGTCTACAACCATTTCGAGAACAAGTCGGAACTGCTCGTGGAAATTCTCCGCCGCGCGAGCGACGAGCAGTTCACGGCGACCCGCAACGCCCTGCGTAAGGTCGGCGACGATCCGGCCGAGCGGTGGCGCGCGGCGGTCTCGGCCCACGCGCTGTACACCGCTCGGAATCCGCGAGCGTGTCTGGTGGCGAATTCGGAGCTGCGGTATCTCGGTCCGCTCGACCGCAAGCGTGTGGTGGGCTCGCGCGACGCGCAGGAGCAGCTCTTCGTCGACATCGCGGAAGACGGTGTGGAGCAAGGGATTTTCACGCTCAAGCGGGTGCACCAGGGGGTCACCGCGGTGCTGACCATGTGCGCCGGTATCCCCCTCTGGTTCCGGGAGAGCGGCCCCCTCTCGGCGCAGGAGGTCGCCGACGATTTCGCCGGATACGCGCTCAATCTGGTCGGATATTCGCGCTGAACCGTTGACGGGTCATGGGTGCCGTGCTGTACTGGGTGAACAAGCGTTAATGACCTACTCCGGTCCATCGAAGGAGTGCACCTCCCATGACCCACCGCCCCTCGCAGCCGCGCACCGATTCCCCGCGCTATCTCACCGAGGAACGCCTCGCGATCCGCGACCTCGCCCGCGACTTCGCGATGACGAAGGTGCTGCCCGTCGCCAACGAACTCGACCCGGTCCAGGGCACCATCCCCGACTCCCTCAAGAAGGAGATGGCCGAGATCGGCTTCTTCGGGATCATGATCCCCGAGGAACACGGCGGGCTCGGGCTCGGTGTCTTCGAGTACTGCCTCGTGGCCGAGGAGCTGTCGCGGGCATGGATGAGCGTGTCGGGTCTGCTCGCCCGCGGCAACGGCATGGGCGGCGGCTTCACCCCCGAGCAGGAGGCGGCGCTGCTGCCCAAGGTCGCGCGCGGTGAGTACCTCGGCGCGTACGCCCTGTCGGAGGCCGAGGCCGGATCCGACGTCGCGAACATATCGTGCCGCGCCG
Source organism: Rhodococcus sp. BUPNP1 (assembly GCF_002215235.1). NCBI lineage: Bacteria > Bacillati > Actinomycetota > Actinomycetes > Mycobacteriales > Nocardiaceae > Rhodococcus > Rhodococcus sp. BUPNP1. The sequence goes on along the minus strand of NZ_NERM01000010.1, from coordinate 134,167 downwards.
TGCGCGACGGCGACGACTGGGTTGTCAACGGCACCAAGATGTGGTGCACCTACGCCGACGAGGCCGACTACCTCGTGCTCTTCGCCCGCACCGATCCGAACAAGGACCCGGCCAAGTCGCACCGCGGCATCAGCGCCTTCCTCGTCGAGAAGGAACGCGGGGTGTTCCCCGAGGGCATCTCGGGCACCAAGGTCCGCAAGATCGGCTACTTCGGGTGGAGCACCTGGGAACTGTCGTTCGACAACTTCCGCATCCCGGCGGACAAGATGCTCGGCGAGGAGGGCAAGGGCTTCTATCTCGCCGTGTCCGGTCTCGAGGTGGGCCGCGCCCACACCGCCGCCCGCGCGATCGGTCTCGCCCGCGCCGCACTCGAGGACTCGATCGAGTACGTGCACACCCGCCGCCAGTTCGGCCGCCCCATCGGCGATTTCCAGCACCTGAGGTTCAAGATCGCGAAGATGGCCGCCGACATCGAGGCCGCACGCCAGCTGATGTACTCGGTCGCCACCGACATCGACACCGGCCGGCGATGCTCGCTCGAGGCCTCGATGTGCAAGCTCGTCGCCACCGAGATGGCCGAGCAGGTCACCAGCGAGGCCGTCCAGATCCACGGCGGCGCCGGCTACACCACCGACTTCCAGGTCGAACGCCATTGGCGCGACGCGCGTCTGACGAAGATCTTCGAGGGCACCAGCGAGATCCAGATGCGCATCATCTCCGACGAACTCCTGGGAAGGCCCGAACAGGCATGAGCGCACACACCGTCACCCGCCCGCTCACCGTCGGGGACCGCACCACCTCGGAACCCCGCATCGTGGCCGATGTCCTGACCGACTCCGGTGCGGTGGCGCCGCCGAACTCACCCGTCCTCGGTGCGCTGGCCGTCGCATCGCTCGTCCCGCCCGTCCCCGGTGGCGTCCCCTCCGGCTTCGACTGGAACGCACACGATCCCGTCTCCGCCTCGGACATCGTGTCGGCGGACACCGTGATCACCCGCGTGTCCGGACGGACCGCGCGCCGCTTCATCCGGCTCGTGGACGCGACCGGCACGGTACGCGAATCCGGCACCGAGACATGGACCTTCGACGACGACAAGCCGACCGTTGCCGAACTGGACTTCTGCACACCGGCCTGGGGTGCGCTGCTCGCCGAGAGCCTCTCGGAAGACCGGGAATTCACCTCGTCGCTGTCTACCTGGGACGGCACCATCGGACTGCGCAGCGGCGAGACCGAACTGCACCTGCGCATCTACAAGGGGCGCATCGTCGACGTCACCCGGCGCACCCCGCACGGTGCGACGTTCACCTTCGTCGCCCCCGACCACGCCTGGGCCGATCTCGTCCTGTCCGAGGAGAACGACTTCATGCGCCGCGCCATCCGCGGCGAATTCTCCTCCACCGGAGACGGATACGAGTACCTGCGCCTGACCAAGCCGCTCAACACGATCATCGGGCACGCCCGTGCCCTCGCCCGAAAGGCCCGCTCATGATCGAGGCCCGCTACCTGGAGATCGGCGGAGCGCTCGGCTTCGTCGAGATCGTCACTCCCGACGCACGATCCGGCAACGCGCTCGACGCGACCGACCTGCCCACCGTCCTGTGCATCCACACCGCCGGCCAGAGCGGCGTGCAGTGGCGCCACGTGGCCCGCGATCTCGCCGACCGCGGCTACCGGGTGATCGTCCCCGACCTGCCCGGCCACGGACGTTCAGAACCCGCACCCGGCGGCCCCGTCACGAGCCTGATCACCTACGGCGACTGGCTGTGCGAGGTGCTCGACGCGCTCGGCGTCGACCGGCCGTTCGTCATGGGCTGCTCGATCGGCGGCAAGCTCACCCTCGAACTCGCGACCCGCCCGGACCGTCCGCTGTCCGGTGCCGTGGCGATGGAAGCCGAACCCGGCCCGGGCCGCGTCAACGTCGCCGGTCTGCGTCGCGAACTCGAGGACGTCGCCGGACCGTCGCGCTCCGAACGCACCTATCTGGGAACCCTTGCATCCGTGGGCCGTTCGGTGCCGGAGGCGAAGGCGCACACGATCGCGCTCATGCACAAGCGGGAGGACCCGGAGATCTCGTCGTCCGACCTCATCGGCTGGGGAACCCACGACGTGCGCGACCGCCTCGACCGCGTGACTGCACCGATCCACCTCGTCGCCGGAGTCGACGACCCGTGGATCGACCCCGACGCCGTGGCCCGGGCCGCGGAGACCATCAACGACGCACTTCCCGGACGCGCCCGCTTCACGGCACTGGCCGGCATCGGGCACTATCCGATGGAGGAGATCGACGACTTCGCCGCGCTCGCCGACACCTGGATCGGTGAACTGCGCCGGGTCGCTGTTCCCGAGGAGGCAGCGCTGTGACCACCACCCGCACCGATACCCTGCCCGCACTGCTCGACGGACTCGTCTCCGCGAACCCGGATGCCCCGATCGCCTACGACATCGTCGACGACGTGGCGGTCGCCCGCAGCCGCGGAGAGTTCCGCGACCGGGTCGAGGCCGTGCGCAGCGAACTCGACGGCATCGGCCTGCGCGCCGGCCAGTGCATCGCGGTGATGTTGCCGAACTGGTCCGACGCACTCGTGTGGCAGTTCGCGGCCTCCGCGCTCGGCGCCCACGTCATCGGTGTCAACACCCGCTACAACACCCGCGAGGTCGCCCACATCCTCACCGCCGCGCGACCTGCCGTCGTGGCCGTGCCGGCCGCCTTCCACGGACTCGACCTGTTCGGCCGACTCACCGAGGCCGCGGCGTCCGTCCCCGACGTGGCCACCCCGGTGGTCGCGGTGGTGCCCGGACCGGCGAACGCCTCGGCGTCCCCGGCCGACTTCGATCTCGGCGGTGGCGCGTGGACGGCCGGCAGCGGCGACACGCGCGGCGCGAGCGCACCCGAGACCCCCGACACCGCGACACTCACCCCGGCCGGGATCGACGACGATCCCGAGGACCGGATCGCGGTGGCGTTCACGACGTCCGGTTCCACGGGCGTGCCCAAGCTGGCCGCACACCGCGGCAACGCCGTCGTCCGTCACGGACGCGCCGACGCCGCGATCATGAAGGTCGCCGGGGGCGACGTGGCGCTGTGCGTGCTCCCGGTCTCGGGCGTCTTCGGTTTCAGTACCGCGATGGCCGCGCTCGCCGGTGGGGGAGCGCTGCTCATGGAGACGGTCTTCGATCCCGATGCGGTCCTGCACCGGATGCGGGAGGTCGGAGTCACGCACGCGGTCGGCGCCGACGACCTGTTCGGCCGTCTCTACGACGCCTGGCACGACGGCGAACGCGTCGACCTGTCGTCACTGCGCTGGGTCGGCATCGCCGACTTCCTCGGCCGCTCCCACGAGATCGCCCGATGGCTGCGCGACGAGTTCGGCACCCACACCTCCGGTGTGTTCGGCTCGTCGGAGGTGTTCGCTCTCGCGATGCTGTGGAACGCCGACGATCCGGAAGCGGTGCGCTGGAACGGTGGCGGCCGCGCGGTCGACACCGCGATCGAACTGCGGGTCGCCGATCCCTACGACGATCGGGTCCTCCCGGCCGGTGAGCAGGGCGAACTGCAGTTCCGCGGCCCGAACGTCGTCGACGCCTATCTCGGGAACCCCGACGCGGCGGCGCGCGCGTTCACGGCCGACGGTTGGTTCCGCAGCGGCGACCTCGCCGTCGACCTCGGCGACGGAGGCTTCCGCTACATCTGCCGGATGGGCGACGTCCTGCGCCTGCGCGGCTTCCTCGTCGATCCGGCCGAGATCGAGACGCGTCTGGCGGAGCATCCCGGCGTGGCGACGGCCAAGGTCGTCGGAATCACCGGCGACGGCGGCTACACCGAGGCGATCGGTTTCGTCGTCCCCACCGACGACGCACCCGCGGACACGACCTCGGAGACCCTTCGGGCCTGGTGCCGCGAGACCCTCGCGGCCTTCAAGGTGCCCACGGCGATCCACATCATCGAACGGATGCCCACCACGGTCGGGGGCAACGGATCGAAGATCCGCGCCGTGGAACTGCGCGAGTGGGCCCGCGAGTGGGCCGGTAGCGAACGCGACTTCCGAACCGGATAGTGCCTCTGCGTCGTCACGATCCGCACGCGGTCGCGTCGCTCAGTTGCGGACCATCGGTGCGGTCGTGGCGACGCGGCCCCTGGTGAGGATCGACAGCGACGCGGCGACCGCGCACAGGGACGCTCCGGCCCACCACGCGTAGGTGTAGGTGCCGAGGTTGTCGCGGATGACCCCGGCTCCGAAAGCGGCCGCCGCGGCACCGATCTGGTGGGAGGCGAACACCCAGCCGAACACGATGGTTCCGCGGTCGCCGAAGATGCGGCGGCACAGCATCGCGGTCGGCGGCACGGTGGCGACCCAGTCCAGGCCGTAGACCACGACGAACAGGATCATGCTGGGGTGCACGGACTCCTGCAGCAACCAGGGCAGCAGGAGCAGACCCACGCCGCGGAAGGTGTAGTAGAAGGCCAGCAACTTGCGGGGGTCGAACTTGTCGGTCAGCCATCCGGAGGCGATGGTGCCGACGATGTCGAAGATCCCCACGGCGGCCATGAGGCTCGCCGCGGTGGTCGTGGGCATGCCGTGGTCGTGGGCCGACGGGATGAAGTGGATGCCGACGAGTCCGTTGGTGGTGGCTCCGCAGATGGCGAAGGCGATCGCGAGGGCCCAGAACGCCCGGTGACGCACCGCGAAGGCCAGCCCTTCGAGAGCTCTGCTGACGGCACCACCGGTCGCCCGCACCGGCGCGACGTAGTTCTCGGGGTCGGCCCCGTAGGGCAGGACGCCGCGTTCGTCGGGGTGATCGCGGATCACCGCCCACACCAGCGGGACGACGACGAGCGCCGCCGCAGCGATCACGAGGGAGGCCTGCCGCCACCCGACGTTCTCCGCGAGGGCGGCGACGGGAGGCAGGATCACCAGCTGACCGGTCGCGGAACCGGCCGTGAGGATGCCCATCACCAGCCCGCGCCGTTCGACGAACCATCGGTCGGCGATGGTCGCCGCCAGCACCAGGGCCATCGACCCCGTGCCGGTACCGATGAGCAGTCCCCAGAAGACGAGCAACTGCCACGAGGCGGTCATGGCGACGCTGCCGGCGGCGCCGAGCGCCACGAGGAACAGCGCCGACGAGATGACCCGGCGCATGCCGAACCGGTCCATCAGGGCGGCGGCGAACGGTGCGACGAGTCCGAACAGGACGAGATTGATGCTGACCGCGAGCGACATGACGCTCGTCGACCAGCCGAACTCGTCGTGCAGCGGCACCATGAGCGCGCCGGGTGCGGCCCGGAAGCCGGCGGCGCCGAACAACGCGAGGAAGGCCACCGCGGCGACCCACCATGCCGGGTGGATGCGGGCCGGGCGGCGGTCGCTGCGCTGGGCCGAGCGCACACTCATCGTGAATTCACTTTCTTCGAGAAAGCAACAGGATGAGCAGACGATACCCAGCAGCGCGTCCCGGGAGGCGAGCGGTCAGCCGTCCGCGGTCCCCGGCATCCGGTAACTCGCGTCGCGGCGCGCGGCCTCGTCGACCTGTTCGGGAGTGAGCAGGGCGATCGGCGTGGAGCGTGCGGCGCCGGAGGCGATGGTGCGGAGTTCGAGTGTCGCGGCCGCGATCTCGTCGGGCACTTCGCCGAGCACGTACAGATCGTGACCACCGAGCGCGAAGTGCACCGAATCGACCGTCCCGCCCACACTTTCGACCATCCGGACGATGGCGTCGCGCCGGGACGTACCGCCGTCCGTGAGCAGCCCGCGTGCGCCGTCCGCGGTGTAGTTGACCTGCCAGAGATATCGCGGCATGACCGTCTCCTTTCGAGATCCCGACCTCCATGGTCGGTCCACCCCGCGTCGCCGGGGACGGTTTCGCCGGGAATCGCGGCCTAGGCTCGATATCGAGACCCTGTCCGCCGTATCGAAAGGGAGTGCCGTGCCGAAACGACCCGTACCCGAGGCCGTCGCCGAGTTCCTCGCCCAGCCCAACTACGCCACGATCAGCTCACTGCGCCCGGACGGTCATCCGGTGTCCGTTCCGACCTGGTACGTCTACGAGGACGGCCGCATCCTCGTCAACATGGACTCCACCCGCAAGCGCCTCGAATACCTGCGCAACGATCCGCGGGTGAGCCTGTCGGCGATGGATCCGCAGGACTGGATCACGCACGTGAGCCTCCAGGGACGGGTCGTCGAATTCACCGACGATCCGTCCCTGGAGGACATCGACCGGATCGCTCGCCACTACACGGGCAAGCCGTACCACGCGCGCGACGGCAAACGCGTCAACGCGTGGATCGAGATCGACCGATGGCACGCATGGGGTCGTCTGCGCAACGCCTGAGATCGATCGGGGAGAAGGCCGGTGGTCAGATGACGCCGGCCTTCTTCGCTGCGCTGCGTGCCTGGAACGCCAGGATGATGAGCAGCACGCCGAACAGGATCGCGTAGATGCCGAGCAGCACGATCAGGCTCAGGATGCCCTCGCCGGGGAAGATCAGCAGCACGATGCCGAACAGGACGGCGACGACACCTGCGAGCACCGACCACACCCATCCGGACTCGGGCACCTTCCGGAAGCGGATGCCGCCGACGATGCCGGTGATGCCGAACAGGATGGCGTAGAACGCGATCACATACAGCAGGGCCAGTGCGGTGATACCGGGCCAGAACAGCGCGACGAGACCGGCGAGGACGGAGACGACGCCCATGGCGAGCCACCAGCCCCAACCCTCGGGTTTGTCGCGGATCGACTGCACGACCAGCACGATGCCGTCGATGATCGCGTAGGCCGCGAAGACGACCACCAGCGCCCACACGGTGATGCCGGGCCAGACGAGTGCGACGACACCGAAGAGGACCGCGAGGATGCCGCGCAGCAGCACCACCCACCAGATCTGCTTCAGCAGTGATCGGAACGGATCGTTGGAAGAAACCGAGCTCGTGGACATGACGGCTCCTGGCGTGTGATGTGATCTTGTAGCCCAGAGGATAAGCGCGGTTGTGCTGCTTCGCGTGCCGAATCGAAGCCGAGGTTACGCTCGGGAACGTGGCCGTGGCGAGGATCGGGATATCGGGATGGCGCTATCCGGGCTGGCGCGGAGACTTCTATCCGGAAGGACTCGTCCAGCGCCGGGAACTCGAATACGCCGCCGAGCGGTTCGGATCGATCGAGATCAACGGCTCGTTCTACTCGCTGCAGCGTCCGAGCAGTTATCTCGCGTGGCGGGACGCCGCACCCGACGACTTCGTCTACGCCGTCAAGGGCGGGCGGTTCGTCACCCACATGAAACGGCTCGCGGGTGTCGACGACGCCCTCGCCAATTTCTTCGCCTCCGGTGTGCTCGCGCTCGGCCCGAAACTCGGTCCGGTGCTGTGGCAGCTCCCGCCGACCCTCGGTTTCGAGGAGGACAGGCTCGCGGACTTCTTCGACCGGTTGCCCCGCACGACGACGGCCGCCGGCGAACTCGCCCGACGGCACACCGACAAGCTCGCCGACGACCGGGTGTGGGTGGAGGTGGACGCCGAGCGTCCGCTGCGGCACGCCGTCGAGGTGCGACATCCCGACCTCGCGAGCCCGGAGGCCGTGGAGTTGCTGCGCGCGCACGACATCGGGCTCGTCGTCGCCGACACGGCCGGAAAGTTCCCGTTCCTCACCGACGTCACGAGCGATTTCGTCTACGTGCGGATGCACGGCGACAAGGAGTTGTACGCGAGCGGATACACCCCCGACGTTCTCGACGTGTGGGCCGAGCGGATCCGCGGATGGCTCGGAGACGGCAGGGACGTCTACGTGTACTTCGACAACGACATGAAAGGCTATGCACCGCACGACGCGCTCGCGTTGCAGGAACGCCTGTGACAGAAACAACTGTGATAGGGCGTCCGGAGGAAGGACAGGAGATCGCTGTGTGGCCCGACCACTGGCCGAGAACGCCGCGGGAGATCGCGACGGCCACCGCCGATGCGCTCGCCGCTGCCCGCAGCGAGTCGGCCGAGCCCTTCGACGAGGCGGTCGCGGTACTGGTCGACCTGCCCTACGAGCAGGTCACGGCCGTGCACGCGGGCATGGTCCGGGAGTTGCTCGAGGAACTGCATCCCGACGGCCTCGCCGGTGAGGACGTGCAGGCCGTGCTCGAACGCTCCATCCGTTCCGGGCTGCGATGGCTGCCGTCGCTGGAACCCGAGGCCGTCGTCGCCGTACTCACGGGCGCGCTCGGTGTGTCCGATCCCGACGCCGAACGCCCGAGGATTCGTCCCGAGCAGTATCTGGCCGCGGGCCTGCTCGTCGTCGCCGACCTCGTCGCTGCGCGCCGCGTGGCTCCCGAGACGTATCTGCGTCGCGCCGTGAGCGAGATCGAGCGGGCCGAGACGCAGGAGATGCCCTGAGCTGTTCCGGGGGTCAGGCCGGGTAGTGGTTCTCGACGTTGCGGACGACCTTGCGTAACAGGTCGGACAGGGTCTGCACCTCGTCGTCGTCGAGTCCGTCGAGCATCTGCCGCTCGCGCGCCAGGCGTCGCGGGAATTCCTTCTCGACGAGTGCGCGCCCTTCGCCGGTGAGGGTGAGGAGGACGACGCGGCCGTCGCGTTCGAGTCGTTTGCGTTCGACGAGACCGAGTTTGGCGAGTCGCTCGGTGTGCTTCGTCGTCGACGCACCGGAGATCCCCGTGATCGAGGTGACCTCGCTGGCGCGTAACGGGTGGTCGCTGCGGGCGAGCGCGCTGAGTACCTCGAATTCGCTGCGGCTGATGCCGCTCGGTTCGAGTTCCCGATCGAAGTAGGTGAGCGCGAGCGACCCGATGCGGGTGATGCGGCCGATCACGTCGATGGGGCGCAGGTCGAGGTCGGGGTAGTGGGCAGTCCATCCGAGACGTACGCGATCGACGTAATCGGGCTGGGGTGTCTCGGAGGGCATGTGGCAAGTCTAACGGCAGCGGACGAACAATTTCATAGATATTTTACCAGTGAAGTAATATGGTGGACGGATGCTGGACCGCCGACTCGACGACCGCCCTCAGCTCCGTCACACCCGGGGAGCGCTCGCGCATCCGCTGTCGGCGAGCGCGTGGAAGGACGCCCTCGAAGTGCGGCGCGGCGATCCGACCGTGGCCGTGGCGCTGCGCGTGGGGTTCGCGACGATGCTCGCCCTCGTCGGCGGCGGTCTGCTCGGTTACGGACAGGTCGCCGGCTTCGCCGCCCTCGGCGCACTCACCAGTGCCTTCCTGCGATACGAGCCGTATCCGCGTCTCGCCGTGCGCCTTCCGTGGGTCGGCCTCGGCATCGTCGGTTACACCGCCTTCGGGGCTGTACTCGGCGCGATGGGCGCCCCGCTGTGGGCGCAGATCGTCGCGCTCTCGCTGGGCTCGGCCGTCGCGTACTGGGTGTTCACGGCCTTCTCGCTCATGGGCCCCGGCCCGGTGATCCTCATCTTCGCCGCCGCGGGCGCCGCCGGTTTCTCCGACGGATGGGGTGACGCGGGTCTGGTCACCGCTGCGGCGACCATCGGTGCGCTGCTCGGATATGTCATCGCGATGCTGCCCGCGCTCTCCCATCCCCACACGCCCGCTCGTCTGGCGGTCGCGCGTGCCCTCGCGGCGGTCTCCGCCGTCGAGATCCGCGGTGCGGACGCCGTTCCCGCTGCGCGACAGAGCATCCGTAAGGCGCGGGAGACCGTCGCACTGAATACCCCGCGACGTCCGGACGCCCATGTCCACGAACTGGCCGTCCTCCTCGATGCGGCCGAGGTGGTGCTCGACAGCGGGTCGCACGACACCTCCCGCGCCCGCCGCGACGATTTCGCCCGAGTCGAGAAGGAGCTTCGGAAAGCGCGGCGCGACATCGAGATTCCGCGCGTGGATGCCGAGGGGCGGCCGGTGCTGCCCACGCCGCCCGGCTTCGTCCGCGAAGGATGCGGTCGTCTGCTCGACCGTCTCGTGCTGATCGGAGCGGCCCGGATCTTCGTCGCGTCGTTGCTCGCCGCGTCGCTGGCCGCACTGATCGGGCTCGACCATCCGTTGTGGGCTGCGATGGGTGCCATGGCGGCGTTGCAGGGATTGAACTACCGCAACACCGTTCAGCGCGGCATCCAGCGTCTGATCGGAAATGTCGGCGGCGCGATGATCGCTGCCGTGCTGCTCGCGCTCGACCTGGGCTACTGGCCGGTGGTCGCGGCCGCCGTGCTGTTCCAGACCCTCACCGAACTCACGGTGACCCGGAACTACGGGCTCGCCTCGGTCGGGGTGACGACGATGGCGTTGCTGCTCACCGGTCTCGGGCAGCACGCGGGTCCGGGCCTCGCCGTCAACCGGGTCGCCGACACCGTCATCGGCGTGGTCGTGGGCGTGATCGTCGCTGCGGTGACCATCCGACGCGACGACCGGCACCATCTCGTCGCGTGACGAGGCGGCACCGGTCGTCGGTGGTGTTCATGGCCTGCCGCGGGAGGCGGCGGGGTGATGCTCAGGAATGAGCGGCTTCGAACCGCTCGAGGATGTGACGCGGGATCCGGCCGCGCGAACTGACGTCGTAACCCTTGTTGCGGGCCCAGTGTCGGATCGCGGCCAATTGCTCCGGCGACCGGGTGGGCGGAATCGCCTTGTGGGTCCCCGCCGTCCGCGTGCGAGCCTTTGTTGCCGTCTGCTTCGGTGTGATGGTGCGGGTGCTCGAAGCGGGCTTCGCCGGTGCCTTCTCGTGCAGCCACGGGCGGAGGACCGCCAGGAACTTGTCTGCGTTCGCCGGCCGCAGGTCGATTTCGTACTCGTCGTCGTCGACCGTGATGCGGAACGACTGCGCCAGGCCGTCCATGATCGGTTGGCCGTCGATATCGTCGAAATATTGGACGCGCACTTTCTGTGCCACGTTTATCTCCTTGTCCCCGAACTGTGCGCTGTCGACGCTAGTTCTTACTCGGGGGTAGGTTCAAGTCGCGAATGTACGATCCCACCCGCTCGACGAAATGATCGAAGAACTCTGCCGGACGGGTGCCCGCCACGATATCCGCGTTCGGCGTCCTCTGCCACATACCGGACAGATCGGCGACCGTCGTGCCCCGGGTGAGCCGGCCGTCGAGTTCGACGTCGACCGTCGCGGGCCGGGAGGTATAGGGAACCGTGCCCAGCGCGACCGCCGCGGCGAACGGGTCGTGCACGTGCGCGAGGAAGCCCAGGCCCTGGTCACGGTGGAATTCCATGTAGAACCGCAGTGCATCGGAGATGTGGCGGACGAGAGGGACATCGGCCGTCGACCGCGTACCGCGCGGAGCGTCCGGGGACAGCTCGCCGGAGCGGGGCACACCGACGACGTCCCCGATCCGCGCGACATGCTCGGGATGCATCTCGATCGACTCCGTGACGTCGAGCGGGCACACGATGGGCCGCCGGTCCGGAGGGACGATCGAGAACGCGTCGAACACGACCTTGGCGGCCTCCGGATCCACCGCGACGTTCCATTCCGAGGTCGGTGTCGTATTACCGGGATGGTGGAAACACCCACCCATGATCACGAGGCGACGCAACCGCGACGGCAGTTCCGGATCGATGCGCAGGGCGAGGGCGAGGTTGGTGAGCGGGCCGGTGACGAGCCCGGTGAGCTCTCCCGGATGCTCGTGTGTGAGGTCGACCCACGCCTGCGCGGCCGACCGCGACGACCGCGACCGCGACGCAGCGGGAAGTTCCGCATACCCGATTCCCTGCGGACCGTGGGTGTCCTCGGTGGTCATCAGCGGCGCGACCAGCGGAACCTGCGATCCGGCAGCCACTTCGATATCGGGCCGGCCGCACACCTCGAGCCACGACAGCGTGTTGGCGGTGACCTGGTCCACCGGCACGTTGCCCGCCGTGCACAGGGCGGCGACGATCTCGGCTTCCGGGCTCGCGACGAGATAGAGCAGGGCGAGAGCGTCGTCGATGCCGGTGTCGACGTCGACGATCAGACGGGTACGGGCGGCCGGAACATCGGGTTCGTGTACGTGCACGAACCCATCTTGGGGTATCCGGATGAGCGCACTGCGGCCGGTGCTGGGAGAATTCCCGAATGCACGAGCGCAAGAACCGCGGTTATTTCACCGAGGACGACGGTGTCTACCTGCCCACGAAGTATGCGTCCAGTCCGTGGTCGGACACGATGCTCAACGGGCCGTGTGTGAGCGGTCTGGTCGCACGCGAGCTCGAGATCCACCATGCCGTCGAGGGTTTCGTCCCGTCCCGGTTCACGCTCGATCTCTTCAGGCCGGTCCGCAACGAGCCGATCACCTTCACCACCACCCGGGTGCGCGACGGCAACCGCATCCGCGTCGCCGACGCGAACCTGATGCAGGGTGGAGAGGTGTCGGCGCGCGCGACGCTCACCTTCCTCCGCAAGTCGGCCCCGCCGCCCGGGTCGGTGTGGTTGCGCGGCGAGTCACCGACGCCTCCTCCCGGTTCCCTGGAGACGCAGCCCGGACCGCTCGAGTACTCGTCCTGGTACGGCAGCGACGGCCCGGGATGGACGCGGGTGCGGTCGGAGCACCAGAACTCCGATCGCAAGCGGCTGTGGTCGCGGCAGCTGCCGATCATCGTCGGCGAGGAACTGTCACCGTTCGTCAACACCGCGACCGTCGGTGAGGGCACGTCGTTCGTGACCAACTGGTCGGACAAGGGCGTCGGCTACATCAATTCCGATGTCACCCTGGCGCTGTCCCGCCTGCCGGAAGGACCGGAGGTCGGTATCGAGGCCGACAACCACATCAGCAGCGAGGGCATCGCGGTCGGTACCGCGGTGCTGTTCGACCGTCTCGGCGCATTCGGCACCGGTGTGGTCACCGCGCTCGCGAATGCGCAGCGGCAGGTCGATTTCGGCTGACCCGAACAGGAGTGATCGCATGCGTGTACGGCGGATCGTCGACCTGACCCACGTCGTCTCCCCGGACATCCAGGTCTATCCCGGGGATCCGGCACCGACCTTCACTCCGCACGCCACCGTCGAGACCGACGGGTTCGACCTGATGCGCATCGACATGGGATCGCAGACCGGCACCCACGTCGACGCGCCGCGGCACGTGCGCAGCGGTGGCACCGCGATCGATGCGGTGCCGCCGGAGAACTTCGTCGGACGCGGGGTGGTGCTCGACGTGCGCTCCCGCGTCGACACCGGTGCGCTCGTCACCGCCGACATGTGGGGTGAGCCGGCGATCGGTTCCGGCGACATCGCGCTCGTCCTCACCGGCTGGTCGCAGTATTTCGGCACCGACCGCTATTTCGAACATCCGGCTCTGAGCGTCGACGCCTGCCGCTGGTTGCTCGACCGCGGCGTCCGCACGATCGGGATCGACGCGCCGAGCGTGGATCCCACGGGCGACGAGACGCTCGCGGCGCACCACGTGCTCGCCGACGCGGGCGCGATCATCTGCGAGAACCTGCGCAACCTCGAAGCGGTCGACTTCCCGGATCCGCTCGTCTCGCTGTTGCCGATCCCGTTCGCCGGCATCGACGGCGCACCGGTGCGGGCCGTCGCCGTGCAGATCGAGAACTGAACGGCGACACCAGGTCCGGTCAGTCGAGGATGTCGCGCACCTCGACGTCCTCGCGTCCACCGACGACGAGTTCGCGCGCGGCGGCCATGTGCTTCTGCCAGTGTGTGAAGGCGCCTTCGCCGTCGCGGGCACGCAACAGCCGGATGAGCTTGCGCTGCGAGCGGACGAACACCTTGTAGTGGTCCTCGTACTTCTCCGCGTCGCGCTGCATGCTCTCGCGCGTGACGTTCATGGTGTGCCGCTCGTAGATCTCGTGCAACATGCCCGCGATGAGCGACAGCGACGAGTTGCCGGCGAGCTGGACCATCCGCAGATGGAACATCGCCGCAGCCTGGCCGAAGGTGCCGTCGGCGAAGGACGACGGAATCGTCTCGTCCACCAGACGTTCGAGTTCGTCGAATGCCTCGTCGCTGCCGTTCTCCGCGAGCAGCCGCGCAGCGGCGGGCTCGACGGCCTCACGGGCGACGTAGACGTCCGCCACGGTGGCACCGGCGAGTTCGAGCAGCAGGGACGCCGGTCGCGCCACCACCTCGGGGCCCGGGACGCAGATCCGCGCACCCGATCGTGAACCGCGTCGTACCTCGACGAGCCGTTCGGCCTCGAGGACGCGAACCGCTTCGCGCAGCGTCGGCCGGCTCACCGAGAAGTGCTCCATGAGCGACGCCTCGTGGGGAAGGTGGTCGCCGTCCTTCAGCTCACCGTCGACGATCATGCGGCGGAGCTTCCGGGCGACGAGCTCTGCGGTCTTGGGGGTGCGAATGGCCCGGCCACCGCTCGCGCGAGTGTCGAATCCGACCCCCGAACGCGCGTCGAATCCGGTCGCCAACACTTCGTCGGTCACGGGAACGGCCTCCTGCTCCGAGATCACTTCGACTACTTGGTAAAAGTTCCGGTCTCATCGTACTCACAGGTAACCGGTCGCCGCGGGTCGAGGCGGAGAGCCAATGACTATTGCTGATGCCTACATAGTGAACTATGTTACCTATGTATTGCCCCGGCTGGCCTCGGACAGGAGCATCCATGCTGAACACGCGGTTCACGGCGGAATTCGGGATCGAACACCCCATCATCCAGGGCGGCATGATGTGGGTCGGCCGCGCCGAACTCGCCGCGGCCGTCTCCGAAGGTGGCGGGCTCGGGATCATCACCGCACTGACCCAGCCCACCCCGGAGGATCTGGTCACGGAGATCGAGCGGTGCCGCGCGCTGACCGACAAGCCGTTCGGCGTCAACCTCACCCTCACGCTGTCGATCAACCAGCCTCCCTACGCCGAGTACCGGCAGGCGATCATCGACTCCGGCGTGAAGATCGTCGAGACCGCCGGATCCGACCCGACCAAGCATGTCGAGCATCTGAAAGAGCACGGCATCAAGATCATTCACAAGTGCACGAGCGTGCGACACGCCCTCAAGGCCCAGCGGATCGGCGCCGATGCGGTGAGCATCGACGGCTTCGAGGCGGCCGGTCATCCCGGCGAGGACGATGTTCCCGGGCTCGTCCTGATCCCGGCGTGCGCCGACGCCCTCGACATCCCGTTCATCGCGTCGGGCGGGTTCGCCGACGGTCGCGGACTCGCCGCCGCTCTCACCCTCGGTGCCGACGGCATCAACATGGGGACCCGTTTCATGTGCACGCAGGAGAGCCCCATCCACGAACGCATCAAGCAGCAGATCGTCGACGCGAGCGAACTCGACACCCAGCTCATCTTCCGGCAACTGCGCAACACCATGCGCACCGCCCGGAACTCGGTGAGCGAGGAGGTCGTGGACATTCTCGCCAAGGGCGGACGGTTCAAGGACGTCAAGGACCTCGTCGCCGGCTCGCGGGGACGCACCGTCTACGAGGACGGCGACCCGGAGGCCGGTATCTGGACGGTGGGGCAGTCGCAGGGCCTCATCCGCGACATCCCGCCCGCCGGTGAGCTGGTGCAGCGGATCGCTGCCGACGCCGAGACGAAGCTGCGCTCCCTGACCGCCGACATCGTCGTCGACTCCGTTTCCGTCCCCTGAGGAGAAACCGATGACACGACAGGCCGACACCGCCGAGGACGTGCGCGAGGACGACGCGCCGGTGCTCGTCGAGCGCGACGGTGCCGTCACGATCCTCACCCTCAACCGTCCCGACCGCCGCAACGCGATCAACCGTGCCATGCGGAAGGCGCTGAAGAAGGAACTGTGGCGCGCCGATGCCGACGACGAGGTGAACGTCGTCGTCCTCACGGGCGCGGGCACGTCCTTCTGTGCGGGTGTGGATCTGCCCGAGGCGTTGTCGGGTCCGCCTCCGGCCGCGGAAGGCCCTACCCCGACGCACGTGCTCCGCGGCATCTCGAAGCCGGTCATCGCGGCGGTCAACGGCCCCTGCTACACGGGCGGTTACGAACTCGCCGTGAACTGTTCGTTCATCATCGCGTCCGAACGCGCCGAGTTCGCCGACACCCACGCGCAGATCGGTCTGCTCAACGGCTGGGGCGGTAGTGCCGTGTTGCCGCGGATGATCGGTCTGCCCGCCGCGATCCAGTTCATCCTGTCCGGGGAGCCGATCGACGGCGCGACCGCCGCGCGCATCGGCCTCGCGAACGAGGTCGTCCCGCACGACGAACTCCTGGACCGCAGCGTGGCCGTCGCGCAACGGATCGCCGGCGGTCATCCCGGTGCGATCCGGCGGATGCTCCGATTGCTCAAGGAAGGCGCCGGCACGTCGCTCGCGCACGCCCTCGCCCTCGAATCCGAAGCGGCGGCCACCTACCGCGCGGACGGCGCGGACATCGGTGCCCGCTACGCGAAGCGCCGCGCGCAGTCCGACTGAGCCGCAGTCGGCTTTCGACAACCGACTGAGCAGCAGTCGGTTTCCGAGACCTACAGCACCATCACCCCGGGAGGTGACGTGGAGGAAGGCAAGCCCACGGTGACGCTCGAGTCCGACGCTCGCAGCGACTGGCGTCCCCGACTGTCCGCTCTGCTCGACGACTTCCGGCGGCGCCCCCGTCCCGAGACGTCCCGCGCACGGTTCGAGGCCGCGATCGCGTGGCAGTCCGAACTCGTCGACCATTCCCTGGCGGCGCCGGGCTGGCCCGAAGAGGTCGGCGGTATAGCGCTGTCGCTCGAGGATCAGCTCGACTACTACCGTGCGATCACCGAAGCCGGTGCGCCCAAGCATCCGTGCCCGCTGTCGTTCATCGTCGCGCCGACGATCATCGTCCACGGCACCGCCGAACAGAAGAAGCGTTTCCTCGAGCCGCTGCTGCGGGCGGAAGAGTTCTGGTGCCAAGGATTCTCCGAACCCGGTGCCGGCAGCGATCTCGCGTCGCTGTCCACACGCGCCGTCCGCGACGGCGACGTCTACCGGGTGTCGGGCAGCAAGATCTGGACGACGATGGCCGACCACGCCGACTGGATCTTCATCCTCGTGCGCACCGGTCCGTCCGGGCGGAGCACGTCGGGCATCACCTACCTGCTCATCCCGATGAACTCGCCCGGCATCGAGGTGCGACCCCTGCGCGACGCCGCAGGTGGACACCACTTCGCCCAGGTCTTCTTCGACGACGTCGAGGTGCCGGTCGAGAATCGGGTGGGGGAGGAGGGGCAGGGCTGGTCGATCATGCGGACCTCGCTCGGCCACGAGCGCGCCACCGCCTTCCTCGCCGACGAGTTCCGTTACCGCTCGACCGTCGACAAGGTCTTCCGCCTGGCCGTCGGACAGGGACACGCGCACGATCCGCTGATCCGGCAGGAACTCGCCACCGTCGAGACCGGGGTGCGTCAGATCGCCGCGAACAGCGCTCGCGCGCTGGATGCCGTTCTCGCAGGACGCGATCCGGGTGGGGTGGCGTCGGTCAACCGGCTGGTGAAGGCCGAGTTCGAACAGCACATGCACCGGCTCGCGTTACGTTTGACCGGATCGGCCGCCGTTCTCGGCACCCGTTCGGAGGGCGTGGTGGAGAAGGGGCGCTGGACGTACGGATATCTCATGTCCCGCGCCGCGACCATCGGTGCCGGAACCTCCGAGATCCAACGCAATACGATTGCCGAGAACGTTCTCGGTCTGCCCTCGCACCGGGGTGAGGGCACCCGCGCACCGGCCGTGGTGCCGGGGAGCCCCCTCACACCCCCGCCGGAGGACGAGGCGAATCTGCGGGAGGCCCTGCGCGACATCCTGTCCGTCCGCGTCGATACCGTCGCGCTACTCGAGGGTGTCGACTCCGCGGGTGAACACAACGCCGGATTGTGGTCCACGCTCGTCGAATTCGGCCTTCCGGGTCTGTCGTCGCCCGAGCATCTCGGTGGCGACGGCAGGTCGCTGCGGATGCTGTGCGCGGCGGTCGAGGAGGTGGCCTTCCATCTCGCGCCGGTCGCGCTCGTCCCCACCGCGATCGCGTTGGAGGTCCTCGTCGCGGCCGGCGCCGACGAAGAGGCACGACGCATCATCGGTGGTTCCCCGGCAGCGTTCGTCGTTCCCGTCGGAGATCGCGGGTGGGACACCGCCGATCTCCCCGTCCTCCGGGACGGCAGGCTGACCGGTCGCGTGGAGCGGGTCGCGGGTGCACCCGTCGCCGAGGTGCTCGTCGTCCTTGCGACGGACGACGCGACGGGCGAACACGTCCTGCTCACTGTCGACAGGACCGACGCATCCATCATCGTGCAGACGTCGCTCGATCCGACCGGGACCGTGGGGGTCGTCTCCTTCGAGGACGCCGCGGCAACCGTGCTCGTGTCGGGCGTCGATGCCGATGCCGCACTCGAATCGTCCTTCCGCGTCGCGGAACTGCTGGTCGCCGCCGACGCGGTGGGTGTCGCGAACCGGGCCCTGACGATGGCGGTGGACTGGGCGGGTCAACGCGAGCAGTTCGGCCGGCCCATCGGTTCGTACCAGGCGATCTCGCACCGCTGCGCCGACATGCTCGTCGCAGCCGAGGGCGCGCGGGGACTGGTACTGGCGGCCGCCGACCGTTCGCCGCAGGAACCCGAGGAGGCCGCGGCCGTGCACCTGGCGACCGCGGCGGCGCTGCGGTCCGCGGTGTCCAACGCCGAGGGTTGCATCCAGATCCACGGCGGAATCGGCTTCACGTGGGAACATCCCGCCCACTTGCTGCTCCGTCGCGCGGTCGCCGACGAGGCGCGTATCGCCCGCCCCGAGGTGCTGCGGGACCGGGCGGTGGGAGAGGTGCTGGCGCGGTCGAGCTGAGGCGGCGATGGTCGGTTTACTGCTCGTCGGATCGGACCCGGTATCGGGGAGGCAGGGCGCCTGTTATGCGGCGGCAGCTTCGTAGGTTCGCCCTCTCGAGAGGTCGGAGTGTCGGCTCGGTCCGTTAGCGTCGAGGAATGTCGTCTCCCGTCCCGTCCGAGTACGCCGACACGCTCGAGAGCATCAAACGGCTCGTGCATCAAGCGCGCTACGTGGCCCAGCGCCGGGTGAACACCGAACTGCTCCGGCTCTACTGGCAGATCGGTGCGACGATCATCGAGCGACAGAAGACAGCTCCCTGGGGCAGCAAGGTCCTGTCCCGGCTCTCCGCGGATCTGCGCACCGAGTTCCCCGGAGTGAAGGGTTTCTCCCCGGCCAACCTCGAGTACATGCGCAGGTTCGCTGAGGCGTGGCCCGACCCGGACGCAATCGGCCAACGACCCGTTGGCCAATTGCCGTGGGGACATGCTTTCCAACGACGGGGTCTCTCATCGAACTATGCGGCCATTCGGATGTCGTCGGTGATGTTCTCGAGAGGTGCTGCGGGACCGCGCGGTGGGAGAGGTGCTGGCGCGGTCGAGCCGAGATGGTGGGAACCTCGGCTCGGCTACCGGCCGAGTGCCGTCGTGAGCGAGGTCAGGTGGTCGCGGGTGACGGCGGCGGCGGTCGCCGCGTCACGGTCCGCGATGGCGTCGTAGATGCGTCGGTGGGTGTCGTGGTCGGCGTCGTCCCTGTGGGTGCCGCGCGTGCGGAGCATCTCGATCATGGCGTGACGGTTGCGGGGTGTGAAGCCGTCGAAGAGGTCGAGAAGGATCGGGTTGTGCGCGGCGACCACGATGGTGCGGTGGAAGACGATGTCCGTGTCGACGTGTTCCTCGATGTCCGTGCGATGGATTTCGCGTTCCCGCAGTGACTTCTTCAGCGCACGCAGTTCTGCAGGGGTGCGACGCTCGGCGGCAAGGGCCGAGGCCTCGACCTCGATGGCGATGCGTGCCTCGATCACGGCGAGGATATCGGCGCGCGCGACCGTGCGCGTCCAGTCCTCGGGTGCGTCGAGGGCGGTGACGAACACGCCGGCGCCCTGCCGGGTGGTCAGGATGCCGCGACCGGCGAGCTGGCGGATCGCTTCACGGACGGTGGAGCGGCCGACACCGAGTTGCGGGGCCAGTGTCGTCTCGCCGGGCAGCTTCGCGCCGAGCGGCCATTCCCCGGAGCGGATGCGCTCGAAGAGCAGTTCGGCGGCCTGGTCGGCGAGGGGCTCGCGGCGGACGACGGTCATGGCTCCATCATCGCAGAGACCTCTACTCCTCTACTTGTCTGAGGAGTTGTGCTAGCCTTCCGGTCATGCGCTCCTTCGCGTTCCTTCTCCTTCGCTGCCACGGCGGGGCCTAGCCGGACCGGCTCCCCGTCGTGGAGTCGAACACGCGCCGGTCCCTCGCAACGACGACGAAGGACTTCCCCGATGAGCACCAGCGCGTTCCCACGTCTCTCCACTCCTGCCGGCGCGGTTCCCGAAGGCGCCCCCACCTGGAACAACCAGCGACACTCCGCCATGCCCTCACATCGCTACCGCGACGTGTTCTCCCGCGTGGAGGTGCCGCTGACGCAACGGAACTGGCCCGCGAATCGCCTGACCGCGGCCCCTTTGTGGGTGCCGGTGGACCTGCGCGACGGCAACCAGGCGCTGGCCGAACCGATGGATCCCGCCCGCAAACGCCGCTTCTTCGAGCTCATGGTCGCGATGGGATACAAGGAGATCGAGGTCGGCTACCCGTCCGCCTCGCAGACCGACTTCGACTTCGTGCGCCTGATCGCCGAGACCGACATCGCCCCGCCGGACGTCACCATCGTGGTGTTCACCCCGGCACGTCGCGACCTGATCGAGCGGACGGTGGAATCCGTCCGGGGTGTCCGCAACGAGGTCGTCGTCCACATGTACACCGCGACCGCCCCGACGTGGCGCGAGGTCGTGCTCGACCGTGACCATGCTGCCCTGAAGAAATTGATCGTCGCCGGTGGCCGCGACGTCCTCGAACTGGCCGGCGACCTGCCGAACGTGCGATTCGAGTTCTCACCCGAGGTCTTCAACCTCACCGAACCCGACTACGCGCTCGAGGTGTGCGACGCGATGACGGAACTGTGGGACGCGACCCCCGAACGGCCGGTGATCGTGAATCTTCCGGCCACCGTCGAGATCGCGACCCCGAACGTCTATGCCGACCAGATCGAGTACATGCACACCAATCTCGCGCGCCGCGACGCGGTGATCCTGTCCGTGCACCCGCACAACGATCGCGGCACCGGCATCGCGTGCGCCGAGCTCGCCGTCCTCGCCGGGGCGCAGCGGGTCGAGGGCTGCGTGTTCGGCAACGGGGAACGCACCGGCAACGTCGACATCGCGACACTCGCGCTGAACCTCCACGCCCAGGGCATCGACCCGATGATCGACTTCTCCGACATCGACGAGATCCGCCGCACCGTCGAGTACTGCAACCGCATCGAGATCCACCCGCGGCACCCGTATGCCGGCGATCTGGTGCACACCGCCTTCAGCGGCACCCATCAGGACGCGATCAGGAAGGGGTTCGCCGAACACCGGGCACGCGCCGTCACCGAGGGGCGTCCCGAATCCGAGATCGAGTGGCGGGTACCGTATCTGCCCATCGACCCCGCCGACATCGGACGTACCTACGACGCCGTGATCCGCGTCAACTCGCAATCCGGCAAGGGCGGGGTCGCCTACCTGCTCGAGAGCGAATACGGCATCGAACTGCCCCGCCGGCTCCAGATCGACTTCACCCGCCATGTGCAACAGCACACCGACACCACCGGCGGGGAGGTCACCGCGGCCGAACTGTGGGCGATCTTCGACGACGCGTACCTCGCACGGCCCGACGTTCCGGGCACACCGGTGCTGCGCTCCTTCGACGTGACCGATCTGGGCACCACGATCACGCTGGACGTCGACGGCACCGAACACCGCAGCGTCCACGACGGCGTGGGCCCCGTCGAAGCGCTCACCGATGCTCTGGCCCGGCACGGCATCGACATCGAGGTACTCGGCCTCCACCAGAGCAGCGTCGGCACCGGGAACGACACCGACGCACTCACTCTGATCGAGTTCCGCAACGGCGACGACACGCGATGGGCAGCGGGACGTCACCGCTCCGTGCTCACCGCGAGCCTGCACGCGGTGGTCCGTGCCGCCTGCGACCGACTCGGAGCGGTCGCGGCGGCACGGTGACCCGAACGCCGTGCGGCCGGGCCTAGTTCGCGATGTGCTCGCGGGGGAGGCCCAGCAGCCGCTCGGCGATGACGTTGCGGTTGATCTCCGACGTGCCGCCGGCAATCGTCATCGCCCGGCCCAGCAGGTAGTAGTGGGTCCATACCGGCTCGTCCCCGAGGAACGCCGCGGGACCGGCGATGTGCATCGCGAGTTCACCCACGTGCTGGGTGTGTTCGGCGATGAGCATCTTCGTCACGCTGCCCTCCGGACCGAAATCGCCACCGGCGACGGCCCGCACGACCTGCCTCAGATTGAGGACCGCGAAGGCCTGTTCCCGGGCGATCAGCGACGCGACCCGGCGCGTGACCGAGACGTCGCCGGGCGCGTGCGTCGCCGCGAGATCGAGCAGCGCGTAGGCCGAGTAGGTCTCGTCGGTCTTGCCGCCGCCGATCGAGACGCGTTCGTTCCCGAGCGTCGCGCGGGCCACGGTCCAGCCGTTGTCGACGGCGCCCACCACGTCCTCGTCCGGGACGAAGACGTCCTCGAAGAACACCTCGTTGAAGGCGGAATCGCCGCTGATCTCGCGCAGCGGGCGGACGGTCACGCCGGGCGCGGTCAGGTCGATGACCATCGTGGTGATGCCCTTGTGCTTCGGCACGTCGCGGTTGGTGCGGATGGTCGCGAGACCGCGCGTCGAATTCTGCGCGTTCGACGTCCACACCTTCTGGCCGGTGACACGCCACCCGCCGTCGACCTTCACCCCGCGCGTCGACACCGCGGCCGCGTCGGAGCCGGCACCGGGCTCGGAGAACAACTGGCACCAGACCTGATCACCGAGCAGACCGGGACGGATCCACCGTTCGATCTGTTCCGGTGTGCCGTGCTGGGTGAGGGTGAGCAGGATCCACGCGCCGATGCCGAGACCGTGCGGTTCGACGTCGGTGAACTCCTCGTCGATCACGAGTTGCTCCACCGGGGACGCCCCTCGGCCGAACGGCGGCGGCCAGTGCGGCATGAGGTAGCCGGAGTCGACGAGCAGTGCACGTCGCTCGGATTCGGGGGTCGCGGTGTACTTCGCGACGAAGTCGCGTGCTGCGACGCGGTGGTCCTCGGCTTCGGGAGGAAGGTCGACGGCATAGTGTCGGCGCAGCCCGGCGGTGCCCGATTCGGCGAGCGAGTCGAGCGCGGCGGTCGGTTCGCCGAACAGGATCCGCAGGGCGTGGGCGCGACGCAGGAACAGATGGCAGTCGTGCTCCCACGTGAAACCGATACCGCCGTGGATCTGGATGCTCTTCTGGGCATTGGCGATGTACGAGTCGAAGGCGATGACCCGTGCGACGTCGAGTGCGAGTCGCGCCTGCTCACCGTCGGCCCCGGCGCGTGCGGCGTCCCAGGCCACGCCCGTCGCGAGTTCGCTCGTCGCGAGCATGTCGGCGAGATGGTGCTTGATCGCCTGGAACGAGCCGATCGGGCGGCCGAACTGTTCGCGCACCTTCGCGTAGGCCAGGGCGGCCTCGAGGGTCGCGCGGGCGCCGCCGGATGCCTCCGCAGCGGCCAGCGCGCGGGCGACGTGGCTCGCGTGACGGCCGGCGCCCGGGACGACGGCCGATGCCGGGGTCTCGCGGAGGACGACCTTCGCGGTCTTCGAGGTGGGGTCGAGGTCGCCGGTGGGCGTCACCGACACCGAGGCGTGGCCGGGATCGACGAGAACGAGGTCGTCACCTGCGACGAGGGCGAGGAGCGTCGCGCCCGCACCGCCCACGACGAGGTCGACGTCACCGCTGATCGTGTCGCCGGTCGACGTCAGGGACCCGGACAGGCCGAGACCGGAGACCACCGAACCGTCCGCGAACTTCGGGAGCCAGGTGGAGCGCAGTTCGTCGTCGCCCTTCGCGGCGAGCGCGGCGGAGACGGCGACACTCGCGAGGTAGGGGACAGGGACGACGAGCCGTCCGAGTTCCTCGGCCACCACCGCCACCTCGGGCAGGCCGGCGTCCGATCCTCCGAACTCACCGGGAAGGTGCAGGCCGAGCCATCCGAGGTCGGCGAGTTGCTTCCACAGCTTGCCGGTATCGGCGGTCGGGTCGTCGGTGACCTGCCGGGCGAGGCTGCCGGCGTCGTGGCCGCCGAGGAACGATCGGACGGCCTCTGCAACGGCGCGGTGATCGTCGGTCAGGGGAAGTGGCATGGGAGGTCTCCTCGGCCGTGCACGGATCGGTTCACTTGTAGCACTATCTAAACTATGTGACGCACGCTACTTTGGGAAGCCGCAGCGCAGTACCGCTCGATCGGAGGAATCGTGAAACTCGAAGTAGGTCGATCCTGGGCCAGTACCGTCGACGGCACCGCGGTGGTCGTCGTCCGCGCCCCTGGAGACGAGGTCGCACTCACCTGCGGCGGCGCCGAGATGGTGCCGGGAAAGAAGGGGACCGGCGACGGCACCGGCATCGACGACGCGCATCACGGCCCCACCGCGCTGGGGAAGCGGTACACCGACGCCGAGGGCGCGGTGGAGCTGCTGTGCACCACACCAGGTACCGGCGCTCTCGCCGTCGACGGCGTTCCGCTGTCGTTGAAGACGGCGAAACCGCTCCCGGCCTCCGACTGACCCCGGATCGATTACCGAATCACAACTGCACCAGGGGCTTCCATGAACCTCACGATGTTGCTCGACATGGCCGCGGACGGGCTCGAGGACCGCATCCTGGTGGGGCGCCGCGACGACGGCATCTCCGCCCGGCGCCTGCGCGACCTGTCCGTCGCCGGAGCCGCCGTGATCCGCGAGGCGGGTGCCGATGCTCTCGTCTACCGCGCGGTCAACGGCCCCGCCTTCCCCGTGGCCCTGTTCGCCGCGGCGCGCGCGGGCGTCCCGCTCGTGCCGATCAACTACCGGCTCGGCGCGGAGCAGAGTGCGGCGTTGCTGTCCCACCATCCCGACGCCCTGGTGATCGCGGACGACACCGGCGACGCGCCGGGCGTCCTCTCACCCGCGGCCTGGCTCGACCGGCTCGACCGGGCGGAGGTCGCGGAAGCCGACGATCCCGACTCGGACGCGCCCGCCGTGGTGATCTACACCTCCGGCACCACGTCGGCACCGAAAGGTGTTCTGCTGCATCATCACAACTTGGTGTCGTACGTGCTCGGTTCCGTCGAGTTCGCGTCGGCGGAGGACACCGATGCGGCCCTGGTGAGTGTCCCGCCCTATCACATCGCCGCGGTGGCGAACGTCCTCACGAATCTCTATGCGGGTCGCCGGACGGTGGTGCTCGAACAGTTCACCGCGGCCGAATGGCTCGACACCGTCCGTGGGGAGGGCATCACCAACGCTCTCGTCGTCCCTACGATGCTCGCGCGCATCCTCGATTCCGGTGCCGACACCTCGGTGCCGTCGTTGCGCTCCCTGGCCAGCGGTGGTGCCCCGATGCCCCGTCGGGTGGTCGAACGAGCTCTCGAGACCTGGCCGCAGGTCGACTTCGTCAACGCCTACGGGCTCACCGAGACCAGCTCGACGATCACCGTCCTCGGCCCCGACGACCATCGGGCGGCGATGACCAGCAGCGACGAGCGGATCCGCGCCCGGCTCGGATCGGTGGGCCGTCCCGTCCCCGGCATCGACCTCGAGATCCGCGACGCCGACGACCGCGTCGTCGAAGCCGGTGTGGCCGGGCGCATCTGGGTTCGCGGAGAACAGGTCTCGGCCGAGTACGCGGGAATCGGCAAGCTCGTCGACGACCGCGGATTCTTCGACACCCGCGACACCGGATTCGTCGACGAGGACGGCTATCTGTTCATCGGTGGGCGCAGCGACGACACCATCATCCGCGGTGCCGAGAACATCGCGCCGGCCGAGATCGAGGACGTGCTCCTGCGTCATCCCGCCGTCACCGACACCGCGGTCGTGGGGGTACCCGACGACGAATGGGGGCAACGCATCGAGGCCGTGGTGGTACTGCGCCCCGACGAATCGGTCGATGCGGAGGAGTTGCGCGCGTTCGTGCGCGAGACGCTGCGCGGGTCGAAGACGCCCGACCGCATCGTCTACTGGGACGAACTGCCGCGTACGGAGACGGGAAAGCTGGTGCGCCGGCATGTCGTCGAGCGTCTGGTCAACGACGGTGTGCCCGGTCGGGCCTGAGGTTCGCCAGAGTCTTTACATGTATAACTAGGTTGCCCTACTGTGGGTGATACGGGCCGCTCGCGTCGAGCGTCGTCCCCTATACGGAGGTAGTCGATGACCACGTCGGAGAAGACCGAGAAGCCTTCGGAGATCTACACCTTCCGCGATGAAGACATTGCGCGGGCGAGAGATCTCGTCGGCGTCTACCACGCCATGACACAGCGGGAGCAGTACACGCGCGCCTCACCCGACATCATGCGGAACTTCGCGCGCAGCTACGGCGACGACAATCCGCTGTTCACCGACGAGGAATACGGCGCCGAGACCAGCTGGGGCGGTCAGATCGCACCCCCGATGGTCAACATCGCCGTCCGCAAGGAACTGCTGGCAGATCCCGTGCCCCGAGAGCAGCGCCGGCCCTCCTTCCGGGGCATCCACGTGTTCGTCTCCGGCACCACGACCCACTGGTACCGGCCGGTCCTCGACGGCGACACCCTGTACGGCTTCCACGGCACCGAGAAGGTCGAGGAGAAGCAGTCCGAGTTCGCCGGTCGCTCGCTCATCATCACCGGGCTCCAGGTGCAGTTCAACCAGCGTGCCGAGGTGGTCCAGACCCAGCGGGTCATCACCATCCACACCGAGCGTCACGAGTCGAAGAAGCGCAAGAAGTACGACTCGATCGAGCCGGCCTCCTACACCCCCGACGACATCGCGAGGATCGACGAGATCTACGCGCAGGAACAGGTGCGCGGCGCGAACACCCGCTACTGGGAGGACGTCGAGGTCGGGGAGAGTCTCGGCACGATGGCCAAGGGCCCGCTGACGACCACCGACATGGTCATCTTCCACTCCGGCGGATACGGTTTCGCCCCGTACACCCCGTGCGCGAGCCGCCTCGCCTACAAGAACCGCCAGCGCATCGCACCGTTCTACATCCCGAACGAGCAAGGTGTGCCGGACGTCGCGCAGCGGATCCATTGGGACAGCAGCTACGCCCGCTCCATCGGCCTGCCGGCCGCCTACGACTACGGCATGATGCGCGACTGCTGGCTGAGCCACTATCTCACCGACTGGATGGGCGACGACGCCTGGCTCGAATCGATGTCGAGTCAGATGCGCAAGTTCAACTACCTCGGCGACACCCACACCTTCACCGGTGAGGTCGTCGGTAAACGCACCGAGGGCGGGCGTCATCTCGTCGACGTCGAACTGCGCGGCACCAGCCAGCGCGGTGAGGTCACCTGCCCCGCCACCGCCACCATCGCACTCCCGTCGCGGGCCGGCGTTGCGGTCGAGCTGCCCGACGCTCCCGCCGAGTTCGAACAGCTCGCGGCGCAGATGCTCGAACGCGATGCCGAGCTGCGCGGCGAGCGGCGGGCGGCGCGGAACGGGGCGGCGTCGTGAAAGGCCACCCGTCCCCGTCGGCAGCGGGGCAGGATGAGGCGACGCGCACCGAGCGGCTCGAGGAGGACCTGTGGATCTGACCGGTACGACCACGGTGATCGCCGAGCTGAAGGACCACGTCCTGACCATCACGCTCGACCGTCCCGACAAGCTCAACTCCTTCACCGACACGATGCGCGCCGAGTTCCGGGAGCTGTGGCACTACGCCTCCGAGACCGACGACGTGCACGTCGTCGTCCTCCGGGCCAACGGCGACCGCGCGTTCAGCACGGGCGTCGATGTCCACGAGGGGACCTTCCTGTCCGACAACGTCTTCAGCCGTCGCGATCCTGGTGTCGACCTGTCGCCCAAACAGAACAACTGCTGGAAACCGCTCGTGTGCGCGGTCCAGGGTATGGTCGCCGGCGGGGCGCTCTACTGGCTCAACGAGGCCGACATCATCGTCGCGAGCGAGGACGCCCAGTTCTTCGATCCGCACGTCTCCTACGGCATGGTCGCCGCACTCGAACCGATCGGCCTCGCACACCGCATCCCCATCGGTGAGGTGCTGCGTATGGTGCTGCTCGGTCTCGACGAACGTATGTCTGCGAAGAGGGCATACGAGATCGGCTTCGTCAGTGAGATCGTCACCCGCGACGCGCTGTGGGACCGCGCGCAGAAGCTCGCCGAACGAATCGCCGCCAAACCGCCGGCCGCGATCCAGGGCAGCATCCGCGCGATCTGGGAGTCCAAGGACCGCACACGATCCCACGCTCTTGCCACCGGGATGATGTACACCGATCTCGGCAATCCCATCGGTCTGGCACAGGTCGATCGGTCCCAGGTCCCCACGCGCGACTACGAGGTGCGCTGACATGGACTACGGACTGACACCCGAACTCGAGCAGTTCCGCAAGGAGGTACGCGAGTTCGTCGAGACCCACAAACCCGACGTGCCGGTGAAGGCGGGTGTGCGCAGCGCCGACGACGCCGACGAACTCGCGGCGCTGAAGGAGTGGACCCGCAAACTCTTCGAGGCCGGGTACATCGGCGCCGACTGGCCGGAGCGCTACGGCGGTGCCGGAGCGGCGCACTCACCGGAGAAGGACGTCGTCGTCGGCGAGGAACTGGCACGCGGCCGTGCTCCGGCCGCGGTGCAGGGAGCCGGACTGCTGGTCGCGCACGCGCTGATCGACTTCGGCACCGAGGAACAGCGCGAGAAGTACCTGCCGGGCATCCGATCGGGCGAACTCGTCTTCTGCCAGCTGTTCAGCGAGCCTGGTTCCGGCAGCGACCTCGCGTCCCTGCGCACGAAGGCTGAACCGGCCGACGGCGGTGGGTTCACCGTCACCGGCCAGAAGGTGTGGACGACCAACGGGCACTGGGCCGACTACGGCTATCTCCTGGCACGGACGAATCCCGATGCCCCGAAACACCGTGGCATCAGTGCCTTCCTGCTCGACATGCGATCGCCGGGTGTCGACGTGCGGCCACTGCGAGAGATGACCGGAACCTCGGATTTCAACGAGATCTTCCTCGACGACGTTCCCGTCGGATCCGACGCGCTCATCGGCGACCTCGACAACGGCTGGCTCATCGCGAATTCGAGTCTCGCCCACGAACGCAGCGCCGTGGCGTCGGCCGCGGTACGTCTGCAACAGGACGTCGACGCACTGAAGGAACTTGCGCGCAGGACGATCCGGTACGGGCGTCCGGCGATCGAGGACGGTGCGGTGCAGGAGCGGATCGGCGAACTCCAGGCGTCGGTCGAAGCATTGTCGGCACTGGTCTACGCGAACATCGGCCGCTGGTCGCGGGGTGCCGAACGCGCTCACGACGCCGCCATGGCCAAATTGATGTTCAGCGAGATCGGCGTCGAGACAGCACGATTCGCGCTGGAACTCGCATGTGAGGACGGCATTCTCGTCGAGGGCGACCCGCAGGTCGTCGACGGGGGCCGGTGGCAGGACGAATTCCTGTACGCCCGCGCGTACACCATCGCCGGCGGTACCTCGGAGATCATGCGCAACATGATCGCCGAGAGAGGGCTCGGTCTTCCGCGCTGAGGCGCGCTCCCCGGCCGGATCGCCGGCCGGCACTACGAACACCTTCGGGTCGACCGAAGAGGAGGCTCCGCGATGACGGGCATCAGAGAGGCGTTGACCCTGCTGTGGTCGACCCCCGACAGTGCGAACATGGTGCAGGAGGGCAAGACCTGGCACACATGGGCTCAGGTGCGTGACACGACCGAGCGGATCGATGCGGAGCTCGAACGGCTCGGGTGCGGGCCTCGCAGCCGGATCGGTGTCGTGCTGATCAACCGCACCGAATCCATCGCGTCCCTGATCGCGATCCTGCGACACGACCGCGTGCTGCTCACCCTCAACCCGGCCCAGCCGTCGCGGCGGATCGTCGAGGACGCGGTCGGGGCCCACCCGGATGTGATCCTCGCGCCCCGCGAGTACTGGGCCGACGAGGAATTCGCCGCACCCATCGCAGCAGCGGGCATCGTCGGTGTCGCCGTGGACGGTTCAGACGTGACTTGCGTCTTCGGCGACGCTCCGGTTCCGCCCCGCCCGGACGAGCAGGACCCGGTCGCGGTCGAGATGTTCACCTCCGGCACCACCGGCCCGCCCAAGCGGGTTCCGCTGACCTGGCGCCAACTCGAGGCCGCCCTCGAAGCCGTGCACGGGCACACCGGCAAGGGGAGGGGCGATCACGAACCCTTCACCGGACCGGTCGCGCTGATCTCCCTGTCGATGGTGCACATCGGCGGGTTGTGGGGCGTGATCCAGTCGCTGTCGGAAGCACGGCCGATCGTGTTGATGCCCCGTTTCACCGTCGAGGGCTGGGTCGACGCGGTGTACGAGCACCGGATGATCGTCGCGGGTCTCCCACCGGCGGCCATGCGGTCGGTGCTCAATGCCGACGTGCCGAAGGAGAAACTCGCGACCCTCCGGGCCATCACCGCCGGTACCACCTTCGTCAGCCCCGAACTTGCCGACGAGTTCACCGACCGGTACGGCATCCCCATCATGATCATGTACGGGGCAACGGAATTCGGCGGTGCTGTCGCGGGGTGGACGAAACCCCTCATCAAGCAGTGGTGGGAACACAAACGCGGCAGCGTCGGCCGGCCGTTCCCGGGGGTGCGGATGCGCACGGTCGACGAGAACGGCGCGGTGCTGCCCGAGGGCAGCACCGGTCGCCTCGAGGTGAGTTCACCGCAGACCGGCACCGGGGTCGGCGACTGGGTGCGCACCAGCGACCTCGCACATCTCGACGAGGACGGCTTCCTCTACATCGACGGCCGGGCCGACGACGCCATCGTCCGTGGCGGGTTCAAGATCCAGCCCGAAACCGTCTGCAACGCACTGCGGGCCCACCCGTCGGTGCTCGACGCGTCGGTCTTCGGCCGTCCCGACGAGCGGCTCGTACACGTACCGGTCGCGGTGATCGAAACCGCTGAGGGCGCAGAGGATGTCGACGTCGACGAGCTGAAGACCTTCCTGCGCACCCGGTTGACGGCCTACGAGATCCCGGTGGAGATCCACAGGGTCGACGCCCTGCCCCGCAGTGTGTCGCTCAAGGTCGACCGCCGTCGGCTGCTGGAGATGGTGGACGAGATCGAATCGTCGCGCGCCCGATAGCGCACAGAAAGGGGGCGGGATCCGGATGGATCCCGCCCCCTTTTCGGGGTTTCGGCCGACGTGGTGTCTCAGGCGACGGCGAGCCGGCGACGGTGGTACGACACCGAACCGTCGAGCAGTTCGTCGACCTTGATGCGGCGGAGCAGCAGGTGCACGTCGTGCTCCCACGTGAAGCCGATCCCGCCGTGGACCTGCAGCGCCGTCTGGGCGGTGGTGGACGCTCCGGAGCATGCGAACGCGACCGCGGCGGACACCGCCCGGGCACGCGCTGCGGCATCGTCCCCGTCGAGTGCGACGGCGGCGGCCCAGAGTGTCGCGCGGGAAGCCTCGGTCGTCGTCGCCATGTTCGCGCAGTGGTGCTTCACGGCCTGGAAGCTGCCGATCACCTTGCCGAACTGTGTTCTGCTACCGACATAGTCGACGCTCAGGTCGACCAGACGTGCGGCGGCACCGAGAGCATCGACTGCCCGGAAGGTCGCGAGACGATCGTGGGTGAAGGCCACGGTGCCGGTCGGCAAGGAGAACCACGAACCCTGCGGAAGAGTGACGTCGAGGTCGGCGACGGCCCACGAGCGAGTGAGATCGAGCGTGTCGAGCGGTCGCACGGTGAGCGTCTCCACGGGCACGACCGCCGCGACCTCTGCGCCGGTGTCGGTGACCGCGACCAACAGGAGGTCGTGCGCATCGATCAGGTCGGTGATCGGAGCCGTCGTACCGCTCAGAACCAGTGTGTCCCCGTCGAATCGGACCTGCAGGCCGGTCTTCTCGGGGGACGACAGGGCGGGCAGCACGACGCGTTCACCGCTCTCCGCCGCTGCGGCCACGGGATGACCGATCGTCTCGAGGAGACTCGCCGCGACCGCCAGTTCGGCGACGGGAAGGGCGCTGCCCGCTCGTCCGTGTTCCTCGACGAGTACGGCCAGATCGACGTGGGTGCCGCCCGTCTCGGTGGTGAGCAGCCCGATCAGGCCCGAGTGTGCGAGGTGGCGGAGTCCGTCGGCGGGGAGGTGGGCCGGTCCGTCGTCGATGCTCGGTCTGCGCGCGGCGATCGGGTCGTTCTTGGCGAGCCACGCGCGCTCGCTCTCGCCGAGGGCCACCTGTTCGTCGCTCAACGCGAAGTCCATGACGCTCCTTCGATGTGGTCGTCAACGTAGTTAACCATGTGTGCCGCAGTTTGTGGACCCCTCGGACCCGCTCGCGCTATCGGAGGAGTTTTCGACGAAGCCTGGCCCTTACATCGTTATACAGGTAATACTTGTCGCCGACGTCCACGAGGGAGTGACCGATGACGATGCCGTCGATGAACCCGACCGATCTCGCCGCCGCCTTCGGCGACAAGCCCGCGATCGTCATGGTCGAGGACGGCGCGACGCTCACCTACCGCGAACTCGAATCAGCCTCCAACCGCATCGCCCACCTGTTCCGGCAGCGCGGTCTGCGGGCCGGCGACCACATCGCGATCCTCATGGAGAACTGCCTCGACGTCTTCCCCGTGGTGTGGGCGGCGCAGCGCACCGGCCTGCTCTACACGCCCGTCAACTGGCACCTGTCCGACGACGAGGCCGCCTACGTGGTCGAGAACTGCGGAGCGCGTGTGCTCGTGCATTCGGAACGTCTCGACCACCTTGGAGCGGTCGTCGCCGACGGCAACCCCGTCCTCGGGGCGCGATTCACCACCGGCGGAAGCTCACCGAGCGGCGCCGAGACCCTCGCCGAGGCTGTTGCGGTCCTGCCCGATACACCCGTCGACGACGAACTCGAGGGGTACTACATGCTGTACTCGTCGGGCACCACCGGACGTCCGAAGGGGATCCTGCCCGCGCTCACCGGCGCCCAGTTCGGCACGGGCCTGCCCATCGATTCGACGATGCGCGACGCCTTCGGATTCGGTCCGCACTCCGTCTATCTCAGCCCCGGACCGCTCTACCACGCGGCACCACTCGGCTGGACGATGGGAACCGTCCGCAACGGGGGTACGGCGCTGGTGATGGAGACCTTCGACGCCGAACGCACACTCGACGCCATCGAGCGGTACGGCGTCACCCATGCGCAGTTCGTCCCGACGATGTTCGTGCGGATGCTCAAGCTCCCCGAACCGACCCGCACGCGCTACGACGTGTCGAGCCTGCGCGTCGTGGTCCACGCGGCGGCGCCGTGCCCGGTCGAGGTCAAGGAACGCATGATCGACTGGTTCGGCCCGAAGATCCTCGAGTTCTACGCGGGCAGTGAAGGCAACGGATTCTTCATGATCACCACACCGGAATGGCTCGAACATCGCGGGTCCGTCGGCCGTCCGACCCTGGGGCAGGTGCACATCTGCGACGAGTCCGGCCGCGAACTCGGCCCCGGCGAGGTGGGCCAGGTGTGGATCGGCGACGGCCTGGACTTCGAGTACCACAGCGATCCGGCGAAGACCGCCGCCGCCTACAACGACAAGGGCTGGACGACCCTCGGCGATCTCGGGCACGTCGACGAGGACGGCTACCTGTACCTCTCGGCGCGGCGCACCGATCTGATCCTGTCCGGCGGCGTCAACATCTACCCGGTCGAGGTCGAGGACGTGCTGACGATGCACCCTGCCGTCCTCGACGTCGCCGTCGTCGGCCTGCCCGACGAGGAGATGGGCCAGCGCGTCCACGCCGTCGTCACACCCGTGGACGGAGTGCGGGCGGACGACGCTCTCGCGGCCGGACTCGTCGAGTACACCCGCGAGCGCCTCGCGCACTTCAAGGTGCCGCGCACGATCGAGTTCGGTGAGGTTCCGCGACTGCCCAGCGGCAAGATCCTGCGTCGGGCCCTGCTCGCCCGCTACGACGAGGTGTCGCCGGCACCCTGACGGTTCAGGACAGCTGGGTCACCACGATCCGTGTGACGCCGTAGAAGGCGGTACCCGCCGTGACGATCGCGAACAGCGCGATCCACACCGCGGCCGGGAGCCGGGTGAGCCAGCGCAACTGGTCGGCATCCGAACCCCGGCCGCGACCGCGCGAGTGCGTGCGGGCGAGTTCGAGGACCGGGCGGGTCGCGCCGAGGAGCAGGACCCAGGTGATCAGGTACGCCGCGGTGTAGCGGACGACCGGATCACCGAGATAGGCGGCCGCGCCGACGAGCGCACCCGCGATCACGACGGAGACGAAGCCGTACAGATTGCGGATCAGCAGCAACAGAACGGCGAGCGCGGCGAGGATCGACCACAACACCGCGGCGGGCCGATCGAGCGTCAGCAGCGTCGCCGCGGCGAAACCGAGCACGGCCGGACCGGTGTATCCCGCGAAGGTCGTCGCGACCATGCCGGGACCGCGCGGATTACCGGACGACACCATCACGCCCGAGGTGTCGCTGTGCAGGCGGATGCCCGACAGTTTGCGGCCCACGAGCGCCGCGACCAGCGCGTGCGACCCCTCGTGCGCCTGCGTGATGACGTGGCGGGTCTTCAACCACAGTGGACGGACGGTCACGAGCACGAGCGCGACGATGGCCGTGCCGACGACGACCATCGTCGGTGCGGGCTCGTCGACGGTCGACACGGCCTGCCACGCGGAGGACACGACCTCCGTGAACGAGGTGGACACAGATCACCTTCCTTCGGGCCGGACACGGGCATCTCGCGCCCGGCGATAGCCTGGTGAGCATGCCCGACCGTCGCTCCCTCGAGATCCGCGCGGGTGTTGCGGACTCCTGGGCAGTCGGTCTCGGACTGATTCCGCTGGGGCTCGCGTTCGGGGTGGTGCTCACCCAGGGCGGCTTCGACTGGTGGTGGGCACCGATCTTCTCCACCGTCATCTACGCGGGGTCGATGGAGTTCCTCGCGATCGGTCTCATCGCAGCGGTCACCCCGCTCGCGTCGGTCGCGGCGGCGACGTTGCTCGTGAACTTCCGGCACGTCTTCTACGGCCTGTCGTTCCCGCTGCATCGCATCCGCAGCCGGCTCGGGCGTCTCTACGGCGTGTACGCGCTCACCGACGAGTCGTACGCGATCGTCGCGCCCAAGGCACGTGAACAGCTGACGGGCACCCGCATCCTCACGGTCCAGGTGCTGTGCCAGCTGATGTGGGTCGTGTCGGGCACGGTCGGCGCGCTGATCGGCGCGGTGCTCCCGGAGGGACTCGCCGGGCTCGAGTTCGCGCTCACGGCGCTGTTCGCAGTGCTCGCCATCGACGCCTTCCGCGCCAATCGCGACGTGCCGGCGCCGGTGATCGCGCTGGTCTGCGGTCTCGTCGCGTTGCTGGTCGCGAAGGAGCAGATGCTCGTCGTCGGCCTCGGGCTGTTCGTGGTGTGCCTGTTCGCGCGGTTCGTCTACCGGAACAAGGTGGCCCGTGCCTGAGTCGGTGCCCGGCGCCGCATACGTCCTCGGTGCCCTGGCGGTGATGTTCGTCGTGACGGTCGCCCTGCGCGCGGCGCCGTTCCTCGCGTTGTCGGCGCTGAAGAACTCCGCCTTCGTCGACTTCCTCGGCCGCACGATGCCCGCGGGGGTCATGGTGATCCTCGTGATGTACACGCTGCGCGACGTGGGGCAGTCGACCTGGCTCCCGGCGACCGTCGGTCTCGCGGGCACGATCGCCGTGCACCTGTGGCGACGCAACGCCGCGCTGAGCACGGTCGTCGGGACGGGCCTCTACCTCGTCGCGTCAGCGTTCTGGACCTGAGCGGTCTCGGCGCTCTCACCGGATTCCGCGGGGGCTTCCTGTGCCTCCACCGAGTGGGCCTCCACCGGGCGGGCTTCCACCGGGGCCTCGGCGCCGGGTCGGCGGCCGCGCGCGGCGATCATCGCGGCGACGAAGACCGCGATCGCGGCCAGGCACTGCGAGGTTCCGAGCACTTCGAGGAGCAGCTTCTCGACCCAGCCGCCGGAGGACGCTTCACGCAGCAGGTGGTTGGGTCCGATGAGGAAGACGACGGTGGCGGGCACCAGCACGGGCCACCAGCGGCGGTAGGCCGGCGCGACCAGCAGCGGCACGAGGAACAGCGCGTACACCCAGTGGTGGGTGACGGCGATCGGAGCGGCGAGCAGCGACGCCAGGCCCACCAGGGCAACCGCGAC
Organism: Rhodococcus sp. BUPNP1; assembly: GCF_002215235.1. Classification (NCBI taxonomy): domain Bacteria; kingdom Bacillati; phylum Actinomycetota; class Actinomycetes; order Mycobacteriales; family Nocardiaceae; genus Rhodococcus; species Rhodococcus sp. BUPNP1. The sequence goes on along the minus strand of NZ_NERM01000010.1, from coordinate 98,071 downwards.
CACGGGTTCGTCGGCACGCAGGAAGCGGTAGGCGGCCCACGCGGTACCGGCGACGACGATCAGCGCACCGGCCAGCCACAGTGCCGTGGCGGTGCCGTCGGAGAAGTCGAAGCGGGCGATGAGACCGGTGAGCGCCTGGTTGCGGAAGAACGACGGGTCGCCGGCGCGGTCGGTCGCGAAGAACTCCGTGGTCCAGAAGTAGACGGTCGAATCGGGGCGCAGCCAGTAGCCGAACGCGACGGTCGCGGCGAAGGCGCCCAGCGCACGGAATGCCGACGGCCAGTCGCGGCGGAGCAGGAAGATCAGCCCGAAGGCGGCCGGGGTCACCTTGATGGCGGCGGCCAGTGCGATGCCGACACCGCGGAATCGCTTCGGGATCACGCCGAGCAGGTCGGCGACCACCAGGGCCATGAGCACGATGTTGATCTGGCCGAACGTGAAGTTGGAGCGGAACGGCTCGAGCCACAGCACCGGTCCGAGCGACGCAGCAGCGATCAGGCTCGGCTGCGACATGTCGAGCCGCTGGTAGACGACCTTCAGTACCCACCACACGAGAGCGATGAGCCCGATCGTCCACAACACCTGCAGGGCGGTACTGCCTACCAGCGCCATCGGGGCGAAGAGGAACGCCGCGAAGGGTGGGTAGATGAACCGGAAGCCGGAATGGCTGAAGAACCCCTCGGTGTACAGCGGGGTGTGGTGCAGGAAGGCCCAACCGGCATCGCGGAAGACGTCGAGATCCATGAGGTACTCGTTCACCGCGTCGCGCAGGTATCCCGCGACTGCCAGCGCCGAGACCGTCAGACCGATGGCGATCAGCAAGGATCGAACAGGTCGGGTACGGACTTCGGTCAACAGCACGGGCGGTACCTCCCGGTAGGAAACAGGTGCGTCGCCACGTTACACAATCGTTGTCTTCGGGATCAGGCGACGAGAATATCGTCTCCCCAACCGTTTTGACGGAGATTTCCGTTTCGCGCACTTGTGGAGTGAGGCGGATCACGTTGCGGAAAAATCTCGGCCGACCAGACGTGAGGAAAGTATTCGGCTTTCTAGCCGTAGGGCTAGAAAGCCGAATACTCCGGTAGCGGGGTCAGGCGACGCCGCTGATCTCGTTCGGGGTGTGCGGCAGTTCGGCGGAGCGGATCTCACCCGAGGTCACGTCCACCGCGTACAGGGAGTCGGTGGCGGGATCGGTAACGAACGCCGTATCGCCCCGTACCTCGAGTGCGGGCCGAGGTGCCTGCCACTCGTCGGGCTCGGTCCACGGCTCGAGCACCTCGATCCGCCGGACGATCTCGCCGGAGCCGGGATCGATCACGTGGAGGTTGCCGTCGGTGCCGAGAACGAGCGCTTCCCCTGCCGGTCCACGCCCGAGGGAACGGAAGGTGTAACTCGTACCGAGGTCGACGAGACGCACCGACGCCGTGCGGGTGTCCACGAGCGCGACGCGCTCGGGACGCTCGAGCTCGGCGTCGGGATCCGTCTTGTAGTCGCCGAGGACGACGGGCGAGTCCTCGCTGCCGGCCTGGTTCCCGATCCGGCCGTAGGGGTCGGGCACCGGCGCCTTCGTGAACGTTCCGTCGTGGAAGATCACCATGCCGTCCTCACATCCGAAGGCGACGACCCCGTCGGCCGCGACCGTCTCGCCGTGCACGCCCGGGCACTGTTCGGTGCGCGTGATCTCGGTGCCCTTCTCGTCGAGCAGCGCCACACCGGTCCGCTCCTCGGAATCGCCGAGGGTGACGAGCATGCCGCCGTCGGGCATCGGGACGGCCACGCCGTGGTGGGCGTCGGGGAGCGCATGGCTGTCGAGATCCGGCAGGTCGGTCGCCGAAGCGAGATCGGCGGGGTCGAACACATCGATGCGTCCGGTGCCGTCGTCGAACAGGGCGGTGACCCCGGCGTGCGGCACGACGTGCCCGGGCTTCTCGGCGGCGAACGTCAGGTCGGTGAGCGCGGGTGCGCCGGCGTAGTGGTGACCGTGGTCGCCGTGGGCCTCCGTCCAGCTGCCGGTGTCGAGAGCGCGGAATCCGCCCTCGGTGGAGACCAGCACGTGGCGTCCGTCGCCGGCGGGGGAGAGGCGGTTGAAACCGTCGAGTGCGAAGTCGTCGACGACGGTGAGTTCTTCTTCGTCGACGACGAGGACGCCGCCGTCGTAGGTCAGGGCCAGGCGCGGCTGCGCCGTCGCCACCTCGGAAGCGGCAGTGGAGGTCGTCGTCTCGGGGGTGCCGGCCGCAGTGGTATCGGCCTCGGTCGTACCGCCGCAGGCGGCGGCGAAGGTTGCAGCGACGACGGTGAGGGCGGCGCCGCCGTAGCGGGAGAGCGTTGTCATGGGGAAAGAAATAGCCAGTAGTGAAAATGAATGTCAAAGTCTGGAATGCGCATGCGTGCATGTCGCTCCGAGCCGCCGAGGTTGCAGTTGTTGTCGACAATTCGCCGAAATGTCGACAACAACTGCGGTTTCGGGCTCGGACATAGACGAATACCGCCGTCTACGACACGCGCTAGATCAGCCCATAATCCGATGAACTCGCCGTTAGCATCGACAGATGGATCCTGTCCGCAACCCGTACGCCCCGGGCGCGGGACAGCGCCCGCCCGAACTCGCCGGCCGCGAGAAGCAACTCACCGCGTTCGAGGTGGTCCTCGAACGGATCGCCCGGGAACGACCCGAACGCAGCGTCGTCCTCACCGGCCTCCGCGGGGTCGGCAAGACCGTCCTTCTCAACCATCTGCGCTCCGCCGCCATCGCGAAGAGCTGGGGCACCGGCAAGATCGAGGCCCGTCCCGATCAAGGACTGCGACGCCCGCTGTCGTCGGCGCTGCACATGGCGGTCCGCGAGATCGCCGCCGCACATCCGGATCCGGAATCGGTGGAGTACTTCCTCGGCGTGCTCAAGTCGTTCGCGCTGCGGGCCACCGCCGACAAGGGTATGCGCGAACGCTGGCAACCCGGCATCGACGCCCCGGCCGTGAAAGGACGGGCGGACTCGGGCGACATCGAGATCGACCTCGTCGAACTACTCGTCGACGCAGCCGGACTCGCGCGCGACGTGGGCGTGGGCATCGCGTTGTTCATCGACGAGATGCAGGATCTCGGACCCGACGATGTCTCGGCGATCTGCGGTGCCTGCCACGAGCTGAGCCAGGACGCCGCGCCGCTCATCGTCGTCGGGGCCGGCCTGCCGCATTTGCCCGCCGTGCTGTCGGCGTCGAAGTCCTACTCCGAACGGCTGTTCACCTACCACCGCATCGACCGGCTCGACCGTGCGGCAGCGGATCTTGCCCTCATCGCGCCCGCGGCACGAGAGGACGTCGAGTTCACGCAGGACGCCCTCGACCTGCTGTACGAAACCGCCGACGGCTACCCGTATTTCGTGCAGGCCTACGGCAAGGCGACCTGGGACGTCGCAGCGGATTCGCCGATCACCGCCGACGACGTGCGGGTCGCGGCACCCACGGCGGAAGAGGAACTCGCCGTCGGCTTCTTCGGCTCCCGCTACGAACGGGCGACCCCCGCCGAACGCGAATACATGCGGGCCATGGCGGATCTGGCGGGCGACGACGGGCCCGTCGCGACCTCGAAGATCGCCGTCGAACTCGGACGGAAACCGGCTTCCCTGTCACCCGCGCGCGACGGATTGATCAAGAAGGGCCTGATCTACTCCGCCGAGCGGGGGTTCATCGGGTTCACCGTTCCGCACTTCGGGCGCTACCTGCGCGCCCAGAACGACTGACCGACAGCCGGGGCGATCGAAAGTTCAGTCGACCCACTCGACGGTCTCGTCGAGCGACGCGCGATCCGTGCGACACGCATTGGCCGGGTGCGCCTCGTCGGCGTAACCGAACGAGATGGCGCAGACGATGTCGCGGTCGTCGCCGATGTTCAGTTCGCGTCGCAGCGCGGTGGCCGTCATCGCGACGGCGGCCTGCGGGACGGCAGCGATGCCGAGCGATTCGGCAGCGAGCAGCAGGGTCGAGACGTAGCCGCCGCAGTCGACGGCGCCGTACACGCCGAGGGCCTTGTCGGAGGTGATGATCGCGACGTGCGGTGCGCCGAAGAAGCGGTAGTTCTCGAGCATCTGCTCGGTGCGGCGCTGGTAGTCGTCGCGCGCGATGCCCAGCGCGTTGTACAGGGCGTAGCCGGCGCTGCGGCGACGCTCGGCATAGGCGCCGCGGTATTCGGCCGGTCCCGGGATGTCGGGATCCATGTTCCCCGAGGTGGCCTGCGCGTAGACGGCGTCGCGCAGGCGGTCGGTGGCGTCGCCGCTGACGATGTGCACCTGCCAGGGCTGGGAGTTGCACCAGGACGCGGTGCGCTGACCCATCCGCAGCATGCGTTCGATGTCCTCGCGCGGGACCTGCTTGGTCAGGAAGGCGCGGCAGCTGAAACGGGTGTCGAGCAGGGACGACAGCGTGTCGGCGGCAGAAGTCATGTCACCACGATGGCACATCACTTCACCGAGCGTTCGTTCAGCCGGTCGCGAGCACACGACAGGCGAATATCCGACTTTCTACGATCCGCCCGAGAAAGCGGTAGAGAAGGTCAGACGATGTCCTTCTCGTCGCCGGGTGTGACCCGGCGCAACCCCCGATAGGCGTCGGTGGGGGTGCTCTTCCCGGTCACCACGGCCGCGACCTCGGCGGCGATCGGCATCTCCACCCCGTACTCGCGAGCGAGTTCCATGACCGTCGGCGCGGTCTTCACCCCTTCGGCGACCTGCCCCAGTGCCTCGACGGCCTCGTCGATGCTGAGCCCGCGCGCCAGCGCCTCACCGACCCGGCGGTTCCGCGACGACGGACTCGTGCACGTCGCGATGAGATCACCCATCCCCGTGAGGCCCGCGAACGTGCGCGGATCCGCCCCCATGGCCTCGCCGAGACGCGTCATCTCCGCCAACCCGCGGGAGAGGACCATCGCGCGGGTGTTGTCGCCGACGCTGAGCCCCTCGGCCATGCCGGCCGCGATCGCCACGATGTTCTTGAGGATCCCGCCCAGTTCGCAGCCGAGCACGTCGGCGTTGCGGTAGACGCGGAACAGCGACGTGGCGAACAGCGGTTGCAGCGCCGCACTCACCGCTTCGTCCTGCATCGCGACCACCGACGCGGCGGCCATGCCGTCGGCGATCTCCCCGGCGATGTTCGGACCCGCGAGCAGGCCGACGGGGTGCCCCGGAAGGCATTCGGCGATCACCTCGGTGGGCCGGAGACGGGTGCCCGGCTCGAGGCCCTTCACGAGCGAGACGACCGGGACCCACGCGCGGATCTCGTCGACGACCTGCTCGAGTGTCTTGCGCACCGCGTGCGACGGCACACCGACGACCAGGACGTCGGCCTCGCGCGCGGCCTCTTCGAGATCGGAGGTCGCGCGCAGACCCTGCGGCAGTGGCCGTTCACCGAGATATCGACGGTTGCGGTGCTCGGTGTCGATCTCACGCGCGATGTCGTCGTTGCGGGCCCACAACGTCGTCGGGGTGTTGCGTGCGGCCAACGACGCGATCGTGGTTCCCCACGATCCCGATCCGAGAACGACGACGCGAACCGCACGAGCCATCGGTGACCTTTCGTCCGTACGGGCAGGTATCGACAGAGTGTCAGTTTTCCGGTCCCGGCGGGCCCGGTTTGTGGTCCCGGGATCCTCGCGGGGCGGATGTGCTGTGGAGGCGCACGACGACAGGATCGAGGCGGCACATCGTGGCACGATCGGACCCGTGCCCGGTAAACCCGTCACCGATCAGCGCCTGCGCGACCTCGCGTTGCTGCGACGCGTCCGCGACCGCATCGACCGCGAGTACGCCCAACCTCTCGACGTCGAGGCCCTCGCCCGCGGCGTGAACATGTCCGCCGGCCATCTCAGCCGCCAGTTCAGGCTCGCGTACGGCGAGTCGCCCTATTCGTATCTCATGACCCGGCGCATCGAGCGGGCCATGACGCTGCTGCGACGCGGCGACCTCACCGTCACCGAGGTGTGCTTCGAGGTGGGCTGTTCGTCGCTCGGCACCTTCAGTACCCGTTTCGCGGAACTCGTCGGCGTGCCCCCGAGCGTGTACCGCAAGCAGGCGGCAGAGGAGACGAACGGCATCCCGTCGTGCGTGGCGAAGAATGTCACCAGACCGATCAGGAATCGAGAAGCGCGGACGGGTCCGCCGGTCATACCGTGATCGGCATGGACATCACCATTCACCAGACATTCCTTCCGCACACCGATCCCGAGGCGTCCCTCGCGTTCTACCGCGACACGCTCGGCTTCGAAGTCCTCAACGACGTCGGCTACGCCGGGAAGCGCTGGATCACCCTCGGCCGCAGCGACACTCCCGGTACGTCCCTGGTGCTGTACCCGCCGGACGCCGACCCCGGCATCACCGAGGAGGAGAACGCCACCATCGCCGAGATGATGGCCAAGGGCACCTTCGCGTCGATCATCCTGGCGACGAAGGATCTCGACGGGGCGTTCGAGCAACTGCAGGCCGGCGACACCGAGATCGTCCAGGAACCCACCGACCAGCCGTACGGCGTCCGCGACTGCGCTCTCCGCGACCCCGCGGGAAACATGGTCCGCATCCAGCAATTGCGCTGACCGATCCCACGATCGGCCTTACTCTCCGATCGTCGCACCCGTTCCGTCCGCATCCATACGACCACTGGAGTCTTCGAACATGACCTCGACGAAGGACACACCGGCACACGCAGCGCACGTCGCCGACACCCACGACGCGATCCGGGTCCACGGAGCGCGCGTGAACAATCTCCGCGACATCAGCGTGGAGATCCCGAAGCGGCGATTGACGGTGTTCACCGGTGTGTCCGGCTCGGGCAAGAGTTCTCTGGTGTTCAGCACGATCGCCGCCGAGTCGCAGCGTCTGATCAACGAGACGTACAGCGCGTTCGTGCAGGGATTCATGCCGACCCTGGCCCGCCCGGACGTCGACGTGCTCGACGGCATCACCGCGGCGATCATCGTCGGCCAGGAACGGATGGGATCGAACCCGCGCTCGACGGTGGGCACGGCCACCGATGCCAACGCGATGCTCCGCATCCTGTTCAGCCGGGTTGCGGAGCCGCACATCGGTCCGCCCAACGCCTATTCGTTCAACGTGCCGTCGGTGCGGGCCAGCGGTGCGGTGACGGTGGAGAGGGGCGCGGGGAAGACCCAGGCCGAGAAGGTGACCTTCAACCGGCTCGGTGGCATGTGCCCGCGATGTGAGGGCAAGGGCAACGTCTCCGATTTCGACCTCACCGTGCTCTACGACGACAGTCTCTCCCTGAACGAAGGCGCCCTGAAGATCCCCGGCTACAGCATGGACGGCTGGTACGGCCGGATCTACCGGGGGTGTGGCTTCTTCGATCCCGACAAGCCGATCGCGAAGTTCACCAAGCGGCAACTCCACGACCTGCTCTACAAGGAACCCACCAAGGTCAAGGTCGAGGGCGTCAACGTCACCTTCGAGGGTCTGATCCCGAAGATCCAGAAGTCGTTCCTGTCCAAGGATCTCGACGCGATGCAACCGCACATCCGCGCGTTCGTCGAGAAGGCCGTCGTCTTCTCCACGTGCCCGGACTGTGAGGGGACGCGTCTCGCCCCCGAAGCGCGGTCGTCGAAGATCGACGGCAGGAGCATCGCGGACGTGTGCGCGATGCAGATCAGCGATCTCGCCGAATGGGTTCGCGGACTGGATCTTCCGCAGGTCGCTCCGCTGCTGAAGAGCCTCGGGCATCTGCTCGACTCCTTCGCCGATATCGGGCTGGGATATCTGTCGCTGGACCGCCCCACCGGCACCCTGTCCGGCGGAGAATCGCAGCGCATCAAGATGATCCGTCATCTCGGATCGTCGCTCACCGATATCACCTACGTGTTCGACGAACCGACGATCGGCATGCACCCGCACGACATCGCGCGGATGAACAACCTGCTGCTGCAGCTGCGCGACAAGGGCAACACCGTGCTCGTCGTCGAACACAAGCCCGAGGCCATCGCGATCGCCGATCACATCGTCGATCTCGGCCCGCGCGCCGGCACCGAGGGTGGACAGGTGGTCTTCGAAGGCACCGTCGACGAACTGCGTCGTGCCGACACCCTCACCGGTCGTCACCTCGACGACCGGGCGTCGCTGAAACCGACGGTGCGCACCCCGAAGGGTGCCCTGGAGGTCCGCGGCGCCGACACGCACAACCTGCAGAATGTCGACGTCGACATCCCGCTCGGTGTGCTCGTCGTGGTGACCGGCGTGGCCGGTTCGGGCAAGAGCTCGCTGATCCACGGTTCGGTGGCCGACCGCGACGGCGTGGTCACGATCGACCAGAGCCCGATCAAGGGCTCGCGTCGCAGTAACCCCGCGACCTACACGGGTCTGCTCGAACCGATCCGCAAGGCGTTCGCGAAGGCCAACGGAGTCAAGCCGGCCCTGTTCAGTTCCAACTCCGAGGGTGCCTGCCCGACCTGCAACGGCGCCGGTGTCGTCTACACCGACCTCGGGGTGATGGCCACCGTCGAATCGGTCTGCGAGGACTGCGAGGGCAAGCGCTTCCAGGCCGCCGTGCTCGAGTACACCCTGGCGGGGAAGAACATCGCCGAGGTGCTCGGTATGTCCGTCGCGCAGGCCCAGGAGTACTTCGCCGAGGGTGAGGCACGCACCCCGGCGGCGTCGAAGATCCTGCAGCGACTGTCCGACGTCGGCCTCGGCTATCTGCGGCTCGGCCAGCCCCTGACCACCCTGTCGGGTGGTGAGCGGCAGCGGCTCAAGCTCGCCACCGCGATGGCCGAGAAGGGGGAGACCTACATCCTCGACGAACCCACCACGGGCCTGCACCTCGCCGACGTCGAACAGCTGCTCGGTCTGCTCGACCGGCTCGTCGAGTCCGGTAAGTCGGTGATCGTCATCGAACACCACCAGGCCGTGATGGCGCACGCCGACTGGATCATCGACCTCGGCCCCGGCGCCGGCCACGACGGCGGACGCATCGTCTTCGAGGGCACCCCCACCGAGCTGGGGGAGCAGCGGTCGACGCTCACCGGCGAACACCTCGCCGAGTACGTCGGGGTCGGGGTCAGCGGCTGAAGTCCGGACGCTCCATCAGCCACGACACGGCCACACCCGCGACGAGCCCCCAGAACGCCGCGCCGATGTTCCAGACGGTGATGTTCGAGGCGGTGACCACGAACGCGACGAGCGCACCCATCGTGTGTTTGCTCGCGAACCCGGCCACGAAGGCGCCCTGCAACGCCTTGAGCATCGCCAGGCCGCCGAGCGTCGCGACGAACGAGGCGGGCGCGGCGATCATCCACCGGACGAACAGCGGCGCGAACAGTCCGAAGACGATCGCCAGCGTCCCGCACGTGATCGCCGCGGTGTACTGACGGGCACGTTCCCCCGACGACACGAGCAGTGCGTTGGTCGGCCCGGTCAGGCAGGTCGACACGGCGCCGACGCACGCCGCGGGGAAGGACCACAGCCCGCATGCGATCGCCGAGACGTTGACGGGCGGGTTGTGACCCGCCGAGCGCAACACCGCGATGCCCTGCCCGTTCTGCACGACCAGCACGGTGATCGCGAGCGGCACGACGAGTTCGAGGATCGCCGCCCACGTGAACTGCGGTGCGGTGAACACCGGTGCGGCGAAGACCGCGCTGTCGGTGCCGGACGGTGAGAACCGGCCCGACAGCGCGACCGCACCCACCCCGGCGAGCAGGGCGCCGAGGATGGGCGGCATCCACTTACCGAGGACCGCAACGGAACTGAGCAGGAGGAAGACGATCACCATCGGGGCGGCGATCGCGACGTCGGAACCGAGCGCCGAAACCAGATCGATGCCGAACTTCAGGAACACCCCCGCGACCATCGCCATGACGATGGGCATGGGCAGCGCCTCCATCACCCGGCGCACCAGCCCCGAGGCACCCAGTACCGTCACCAGCGCCGCGGTCACGAAGAACGCGCCCACCACTTCCGCCCAGCTCAGATGGGTGAGCGACCCGCCGACCAGCACGGTGCCGGGGATGGTCCAGAAGAACCCGAGCGGTTGCCGGTAGGCGACGCTCATCACGATGGTGAGCAGCCCGTTGAGGACGAATACCCCGAAGATCCACGACGCCAACTGCGGTGCGCTCAGTCCGCCCGCGGCGCCGGCGGCGAGGATCACCGCGACCGGTCCGGTGCACGAGAAGATGAGCCCGATCAGACCGTTCGCGGCGTATCGCGGGCCGAGATCCCGGAGTATCCCGCGCAGCCCGACGACGGGACGCACGGGGCGTTCGAACAGATCGGTCTCGGCGGTGGGGCGATCGTCCACGGCGGTCAATGGTCAACCTCGATCCTGTTGTCGGAACTTCGCGGCGAGCTCGCTGCGCGAGCGGATGCCGAACTTCGAGTACACGCGGGTCAGGTGGTACTGCACGGTCTTGACGGACAGGAACAGCTCACCGGCGACCTCCTTGTTCGTGCGGCCCGACGCCACGAGAGTGGCAACGGCGCGTTCCTGCGGGGTGAGTGTCGTGAAATCCGAGCGCGGCGCGTCGGTCTCGCTGTCGCCGGTACGAAGACCACCGGCCTTGAGTTCCCGGTCGCAGCGCTCGACGTAGGAGACGGCACCGAGCGACGAGTACAACTCGCGGGCGGTGCGGATCACCGCGTCGGCGTCGCGGCGACGCCCCGCCCGGCGCATCGTCTGGCCGTACGCGAAGTTGATGCGCGCGCGGTCGTAGGGCAATGGCAACGTGTCGATCTCGTCGAGTGCGCGTTCGAAAGCGTCGCGGGCGGCATCGATGTCGCCGCGGGCACCGAGGATCCGCCCGCGCACGTAACCGAGACGGGCCTTGGCGGAACGGTGACCGCGTTCGGCGGCGAGTTCCTCGTGCGGCCGCAGGAATTCGTCCGCCTCGTCGACGCGTCCGGTGATCACGAGGGCGTTGCCGTAGAGATCCGGCCACGGCCAGTGGCCGGGTTCGTCGACCGCGCCCCGCTCGCGCATGGTGACGATCGGTTGCAGATAGCGCAACACGCTCGTGTAGTCGGAGACCACCTCGGCGCACTGCGCCAGGCACAGGCAGGCCGGTACGAGCATGAGCGGGTAGTCGTTGTTCCCGGCGCGGGCACGGTGGGCGTGTTCCCGTGCCGCGGTCCAGTTCCCGCGCAGTGCCTGGACCTGGGCGCCGGTCCAGTGGACGAGCGGTCGGAGCAGGTCGAGTTGCGTCGCGTCGAGCTGCGCCGCCGCGCGATCGACGGTGCGCAGCGCGTCGGACCACGCACCGAGCGCGAATTGTGTTCGCGCGAGCCACGCCTGCGCCCACAGCGAGATACGCAGCGATCCGCCGCGGAAGGTGGTGGGCTCGGCTGTCTCGAGTTCGGTCCGTGCGAGGTCGGGGCGGTCGAGCACCAGCGCCAGCCATCCCTCTGCCATGCGGATGCGCTGGCTCTGCGCCCCGAGCCGGATGACATCGGACAGAGCCGAATACGACTCGACCGCCTCGTCGACGCGACCGGTCATCGCCAGTCCGAGTCCGCGGATGGCCCGGGACTCGACGACGGGTGGAGCCGTCTCGGGAAGAGTGTCCGCCGCGCGATCGGCCCACAGGACGAGATCGTCGCCGCGCAGCCGTGCCAGCGAGTGCAGCACCATGCGCTGTGAGATCGTCGCGGCGAGTTCGGGTTCGGACTCCGGATCGTCGAGCATCGACCACGCCTCGGTGAGCAGGTGGTGTGCTTCTGCGGCCCGCCCCCGCTGGATCGCGAGATAACCCAGCACGGCGTTGCGCATCGGTCCGCTCGGCACGCTCTCGATCTCGGGCACGAACGTCTGGGCCTGGGGGAGGTCCGCCGCGCCGGTCAACGCGTCGACACCGCGGATCATCCTGCGGGTCCGCAGTTCCCGGTCCAGGGTGATGCGGCTCGCGGTGATGAGTGCTTCGGCGGCCTGGGACCACGCGCCGTCGGCGGCGCACCGCCGGGCGTAGGCGTCGAGGTCGGCGGCGAGTTCTTCGTTGCCGGTCGGTGTTGCGGACACCAGGTGGAACAGCCGGGCACCCTCGTCGTCGACGAGCGAGGCGGCCCGCGCGTGCAGGCTGTGCCAGCGCGCGGGACCGATCTCGTCGGCCACGGCGGCGCGGGTCATGGGATCGGGGAACGACAACGACACCACACCCCGTTGCTCACGCATCGTGAGCAGACCGAGCCGGTGGGCCTCGTCGAGCGGCCCGGTCGTGTCGCCGACCTCGGCGAGTTCGGCGACGAGCGCGAGGGATTCGGTGGCTCCCCGTGTCGCGGCGGTGTCCAGGACGGCGACCGATTCGACGAGGGCGCGCGTGTCCGGTGAGCACCGGTCGAGGATGCGGCCCACCTTCCCGGCATGTTGTCTCGGTGCCGGGAAGCGTGCCTGCCAGCGGTGCCATTCGTCGCGGGGGATCTCGTCGAGGAGCTGCAGGATCGAGCGGGTGTTCCCGAGTGTGTGTTCCTGCAGGCGACGCGCCGTCCACGCGGACAGGTCGACGCCGATGCGATGCAACGCGAGCTGCGCGACGTCGGGCGGCGCCAGCGCGCCGACGTGGAGGGTGTCCACGCGGTGGCTGTTCGAGAGGAGGTCTGCGGTCGCCGGGGCGACGTCGTCGGGAAGCACGTCGGGCACGATCCAGATCATGAGCAGGGGACGTCCGTGCGCTCGCCTCAGCGACGACGACAGCGACTGCAACGACTCGACATCCGCGTAGTGCGCGTCGTCGACGACGATCACCGTCGCGTCGTCGATCCGGTCGAGGAGCGTGCGTGCCGCCTCCACCGGGTCGCCCGCCGTGACGGTGTCACCGAGCAGCTGTTCGAGCACGGACCAGGGATGGCCGGCCTCCCAGCGGGCTCCGGTGGCGTCGTGCACGGCGAGGTTGTCGTGGCGAGCGACGAAATACGAGACGAGGGAGGATTTTCCGACGCCGGACGCCCCCTCGACGAGGACCAGCGAGGGGACACCCGCGCGGGCTTCGTCGAGGAGGCGTTCGAGTTGCATCAACTCGGAGTTCCGGCCGATCAGCACAGCGTTGTCCGTCACACATCCACGGTAGTCGGCACGGGGCGATCGGCACCGCGGACCGGCGGGACGGACTGGACCGGGCGGGGCACGAACCACGTGACCAGACCACCGGCGAGCGCGATACCCGCGAAGATGTAGAAGTTCACGTTGTTCGCGAAGCCCGCACCGATGAGCAGACCGCCGATGACCGGGCCGACGATGCCGCCCAGGCGACCGAAGCCGGCGCACCACGCCACGCCTGCGGCGCGTGCGGGAGTGTCGTAGTAGTTGGACACGAACCCGTAGATGAGCACCTGGGTGCCGATCGTTCCGACACCGGCGATCGCGACGGCGGTGAGCAGTACCGGCAGCGGGAAGCCGAGGGTCAGCAGCACCAGGGCCACGGCCGCGAGGAAGAAGGTGGTGACGATGACGGACTGCGGTCCGCGGCCGTCGGCGACCTTCGAGGCGAGCAGGCCGCCGATGATGGCGCCGCCGTTGAGGACGAGCAGGAAGGCGAGCGAGCCGTTGGCGTTGTAGCCGGCGTCGGCCATGATCTTCGGCAGCCACGTGTTGAGGCCGTAGGTGAGCAGCAGACCGGCGAAGCTCATCATGCCGAGCAGTCCCGTACCGAGGGCGTACTTCCGCGTCGCGAGTGCCGCGAAACCGATCTTCTCGGTGGAGGCGACAGGTGCCGCGGACGGCAGCGGGAAACCGAACTTCGCGCACACCTGCTGCGCTTCCTCGGAGCGTCCCCGCGACTGCAGCCAGGCCGGCGACTCGGGAAGCTTCATCAGTGCCAGCGGGAGCAGGACGATCAGCGGCAACGCGCCGATGAGGAACAGTCCGCGCCATTCGATGGCGTCGCGCAGCAGGATCGCGAGCAGCGAGGCCATCACACCACCGGCGGGGACACCGCTGTAGACGATGGCGTTGAACAGGTTGCGCTTGCCGGGCGGAGCGAACTCGGCGACGACGGCTCCGGCGGTGGCGACGAGACCACCGACGCCGATGCCGGTGAAGAAGCGGAGCGCACCGAACATCGTGATGCTCGTGGAGAAGGCCGCCGCACCCATGCCGACGGAGAACCAGACGATGTTGATCAACATCATCTTCCGGCGGCCGACGCGGTCGCCGAACGCGCCGGTCAGCAGTGCGCCGACCATGACGCCGATCAGGGCGTAGGAGCCGAGGGCGCCACCCTGCTGGGCGGAGATCTCCCCGAGCTGGGTCGGGTCGGCCATCAGGGTCGGGAGGACGGTGCCGTACACGACGAGGTCGTAGCCGTCGAAGATGATCGCGAGGGTGGCGAGCGCGACGATCCAGACGACGCTGCGCCGATGTTGTGGACTGGCCCAGGTCTGCGTGGCGTGGGTCATGCGTTGCTCCGGTCTGTGAGTGGAGTCACAAGCGAATTCGGGGAGAAAAGTGGCCTCACCGGAGGGACGGGCGCCTCCGGTGAGGCCGAGCGAGGGGCGGTCAGCCCAGATCGCCGCCGGCGACGGGAAGAACCGTGCCGGTGATGTAGGAGGCCTCCTCGGAGGCCAGGAAACAGATCGCGGCGGCCTGCTCGTCGAGCGTGCCGTACCGCTTGAGCAGCGAGGAGTCGACCGTCTGGTCCACGATCTGCTGGTACCAGGCCTTCTCCTGCTCGGACTGCGGCGACGGACCGCGCGCGATCCGCCGCTCCGGAGCGACGGTGCCGCCCGGTGCGGTCGCCACCACGCGGACCCCGTAGGGGGCGAGTTCGAGGGCCAGCGACGCGGTGATCGCGTTGACCCCACCCTTCGCCGCCGAATACGGCACGCGGTTGACGCCGCGGGTCGCGACCGACGAGACGTTCACGATCGTGCCGGCGCGGCGCTCGATCAGATGGGGAGCGGCGGCGCGGCACGTCCACAACGTGGGGAACAGCGACCGCCGGATCTCCTTCTCGATCTCCTCCGGTGCGTAGTGCTCGTACGGCTTGGCCCAGATCGTGCCGCCGACGACGTTGATCAGCACGTCGATGCGGCCGGTGGTGCGCACGGCGTGGGAGATCGCCTCCTCCGCGCCCTCGAAGGTCTCGAGATCCGCCGTCACCGAATGCGCCTTGCCGCCGGCCTCACGCAGCTGCTCGGCCACCTCGTGGACGAGATCCGCGCGGTCGACGAGCACGACCTCACCGCCCTCGGCGGCGATGCGCGTCGCCACCGTGAGGCCGATGCCCTGCGCGGCGCCGGTGATCGTCAGGCACCGGCCGTCGAACCGGCCCGGGAAGATCTTCGCCTCGGTCATGAAGAGGCACCTGCCGGGGCGTTGGTGGCGATGGCACGGCGCATCGTCTCCTTGGCGTGCTGGGAGTGGACGACGATCAGGTCGCGCGCGGCGGCCTTGTCGCCCTTCTCGAACGCCTCGACCAGCTGCAGGTGCTCGTCGACGATGTGCTCCTCGATCCACTGCGCGTCGCGCAGGACCTGCTTCATCAACCGGGTGACCTCGAGCTTGTTGTACGCCTCGAGCAACACCGGGTTGGTGCAGCAACGGAAGAGGAACTCGTGGAAGGCCGCGTTGGTGTCGGTGAACGCCGCGGCGTCGGTGAAGTGGTCGCCTTCGACCGACGCGCCCGACGCCTCGGCGAGGATGCGGAACTCGACGAGCTGCTCCGGCGTAAGCCGGCCGATCGTGAGTTCGACGACGCCGAGTTCGAGGGCCATGCGGGCATCGAACTGCTCGTCCGATTCGGCGACGGGCGGATGCTCCTCGCCGATCTCGTAGTTGCCGGGCTCGGGGTTCTCGAGCACCACCGGACGACCGGTCTCGGCGGCAGCCTTCTCCGCCGCGGCCTTCTCGGCGTCGGTGGCAGCAGGTGCGGTTGCCCCACCCGGGGTGGCCGAGGTGTTGAACTTCTCGAAGTAGAAGTTCGTCGGCTCGATGCCGTTCTCGGACAGGTGGTTACGCACTGCCTCCACCATGGGCGGCGGGCCACACAGGTAGATGTCCACATCGCCGTCGTTGAGATGCGACGGCTCGAACAGACCCGTCACGTAGCCCTTGTTCGGAGCGGACGACGCCTCGTCGGCGACGCAGTAGTCGAACGTGAAGTTCGGCAACCGCTTCGTGTACTCCTCGAGCGCGTCGAGCTCGACGAGATCGTGGTCGAAGGTGACACCGTAGATCAGGTGCACCGGCTGGTCCGAGCCGTCGGCCTCGATCTTCGACAGGATCGACAGCAGCGGCGCCAGGCCGGTACCGCCGGCGAGCAGCAGCGACGGGCGCTTGCGCTCGCGCAGGAAGAAGCTGCCGAACGGGCCGGTGAACTCCAGGGTGTCGCCGACCTGCGCGCGGTCGCGCAGGTACTCGGACATCAGACCGCCCTCGGTGATCTTCACGAGGAACGCGAGCGAATTCTCGTGCGGGCCGGTGCTGAACGAGTACGAGCGGGTCGCGGCCTTACCGGTGCCGTCGTCGCTGCCGGGCACACCGATGTTGACGTACTGACCGGGCAGGAACACCAGATCGTCACGGTTGTCGATCTCGACGGTGAACCCGACCACGCTCTCGGAGTAGCGGCGCAGATCCGTGATGGTCGCGCTGTACGAGGCGGCCGCGGTCTTCGCGACATCGGAGGTGCTCGCGATCTGCACCACCAGATCGGATTCCGGCATCATCTGGCACGGCAGGCAGTAACCCTGCTCGGCCTCTTCGTCGGTGAGGGCGTCCTCGATGTAGTCGCCGCCGTCGTAGCTGCCCGATTCGCAGAAGGCCTTGCAGGTTCCGCACGCGCCGTCACGGCAGTCGAGCGGAATGTTGATGCGTGCCTTGTACGAGGCGTCGGCGACGGTCTCGTTCGGGTTGACCTTGATGAAGCGGGTGACCCCGTCCTCGAAGCTCAATGCCACCTGGTAAGCCATGGCACGTGCCTCCTTTCGTGATCGGGGTGGAACTAGACGACGTAGACGTCGACGATGTGGTGGATGTAGTCGTTCTTCAGGACGATCTTCTTCTTCTTGATCACCGGCTGTGCGCCCGAGACGTCGAGGGTGAGGAAGGTGGTTCCGAAGTAGGTGTCGGTGGTGTTGTAGCGGAAGTACAACGAGAACCAGTTGTGCCGCAGATCGATCTCGGTGCCGCGACGCTCGAGGATCTCGACGTTGGTGATGTTGTGTCCCGTGCGGGGTTCGGGCAGCGAGGTCGCCGACGAACGGTCGGTGCGGATGCGGAACACCCGGTCCTCGAGGCCACCGCGGTTCGGGTAGTAGATCAGCGAGATCTCGGTCTGCGGGTTCTCGGTGAGAGTGCCGTCGTCGTCCCAGGCCGGCATCCAGTACTCGGCGTCGGGGTGGTAGCACTCGAGCCACTGCTCGAACTCGCGGTCGTCGAGCAGCCGGGCCTCGCGGTAGAGGAACTGTTCGATGTCGGTCTGCGTGAATTCGTGTACGGCAGTCATGATTCCGGTTCCTCTCAGAGCGCGGACGGGTCGGCGGCAGAGCTCTCGGCGGCGATGGCCTCGCGCATCGCTTCGAGCCAGTAGCCGTGCTGGATCGGGTACAGGCCTTCGTCCTCGGTCTTGACACCGCTCGACAGCACCTTCGTCATCCCGAGATCCTTCGCGACCTCGTCGGGTCCGTTGAGGATGTGGGTCGCGCCACGGCTCATGTCGTTCCAGGGTGCGGCGGTCGCGAGGTAGGTCTTCTGGCAGGAGCGGAACTCCTCGAGATCGTCCGGGGTGGCCATGCCGGTCGCGTTGAAGAAGTCCTCGTACTGACGGATCCGGTTGGCGCGGGACTCGGCGCTCTCACCCTTCGGTGCGATGCAGTAGATCGTCACCTCGGTCTTGTCCACGGAGATCGGGCGGAAGTGCCGGATCTGCGAAGAGAACTGGTCCATGATGTACACGTTCGGGTACAGGCACAGGTTGCGCGACGCCCCGACCATGAACTCGGCCTTCTTCTCGCCGAACTCCTTCGCCAGCTCGTCCTTGCGCGGGTACAGCGGACGGTCCTCGGGGTTGCCCCACCACATCCACAGCAGCAGATGACCGTGGTCGAACGAGTAGTAGCCGCCGCCCTGCTTGCCCCACGTGCCGGCGTCCATCGCCTTGGTCTCGTTGCTGGACTCACCGGCGGTGCGACGCGCGGTGGTCGCCGCGTAGTTCCAGTGGGTGGCCGAGACGTGGTAGCCGTCGGCACCGTTCTCCGCCTGCAGCTTCCAGTTGCCGTCGTAGGTGTAGGTGGACGAACCACGCAGCACCTCGAGGCCCTCGGGCGACTGGTCGACCAGCATGTCGATCATCTTCGTGGTGTCGCCGAGGTGATCCTCGAGCGACTTGACGTCGGGATTCAGGCTGCCGAACAGGAAACCGCGGTAGCTCTCGAAACGAGCGACCTTCCGCAGGTCGTGGCTGCCGTCGGTGTTGAACTGCTCGGGGTAGCCGGCGTCGCGGGGATCCTTGACCTTCAGCAGCTTTCCGTTGTTTCGGAACGTCCAGCCGTGGAAGGGGCACGTGAAGGTGGTGCGGTTGTCGGTCTTGCGACGGCACAGCATCGCGCCGCGGTGGCTGCACGCGTTGATCAGGCAGTGCAGCTCGCCTTCCTTGTCGCGGCTGATGACGACGGGCTGGCGGCCGATGTACGTGGTGAAGTAGTCACCGACGTTCGGGACCTGGCTCTCGTGGGCGAGGTACACCCAGTTGCCCTCGAAGATGTGCTTCATCTCGAGTTCGAAGATCTCCTCGTCGGTGAAGACGTCGCGGCGGATCTGGTACCGCCCGGTGCTCGGGTCTTCGACGAGTGCGCCGTCGAGGCGAGTGCGCACGTGCTCCACGATGTCGGTCATGGGATCCTCCAGGTATCGGGCTTCGTTCCCGGGACGGACGGGGCTGTGTCCGACGCGGCCGAGCCTGTACTGAAGATTCGTGGTGACCGGGTTTCCGGTCCGGCTCGACGCGATGTGTCCGGCGATATCTCCACGATGACAGCCTGTGGCTACGGTCACACCAGGCAAATGCCTAGGGATACCTAGGACCCCTGGGCAGAGGGCCGAAAGGCCCCCGAGACCCTGGGGCGTGAAGACTCCTCGACACGGCCGTACCGCTCGCGCGCATCGCGGTGCGGGAGCAGCGCGTGCGTACGAGCGGTACGGGGAGAGGGTACTCAGCCGGCCGGGGTGAACCGTTCGCGCCGGATGCGCCGCGGCGACATGCGGCGACGCTTGAACGCCTTGACCGATGCCTCCACGAACGCGTCCGATCCGCAGATGTAACCGGTGAACTCCTTCGCGGACGCGACGTCCTCGAGGAAGGCGTCGGTGACGTAACCCTCGCGGTCTCCGCCGCTCTCCCTGCTCACGCAGGTGATGTAGCGGAAACCGGGATGACGGGTCTCCAATTCGCGGAGGACGTCGACGTCGTACAGATCCGCGCAGGTACGGACTCCGTGGTAGAGCAGGATCTGCCGGTCGGGGACGAGGGAGAGCGCCTGCCGCACGATGGCCTCGAGCGGGGCGAGACCCGTCCCGCCACCGAGCAGGACGATCGGGCCGGTGCCCTCCGGATCGAAGGTGAAGTCGCCGTACGGGCCGGTGACGGCCACGCGTTCACCCACCTCGATGCGCTCGAAGGCCCATTTGCTCGCGACTCCACCGGGTTGCCGGCGGATGTGCAGTTCGAACTGCTTGGCCTCGGACGGCGGATTCGCGAGCGAGTACTGCCGGCGGATCTCGGTCCCGGGAACCGTCACCTCCACGTACTGCCCGGCCGAGAATTCGAGCGGTTCGTCGGCGGTGAGCAACACCTTGCGCGTGTCGGCAGCGACGTCGCGCACCTCGGCGACGGTGGCGACGACGTCGCGCAGCACATGCGTGCCAGCGGATTCCTCTGTTGCGGGGGTCTCGAAGACGACGTCGCCGCGCGGGGTGGCCTGGCATGCGAGGACGAATCCGGCCGCGAGTTCGTCGGCGGTGAGCGTCTCCTCCGGCGAGTTCCGATGATCGAGTTCGCCGTCGAGGACCTTGATCTTGCAGGTGCCGCAGGTGCCCTGGTTGCAGGAGTTGGGCATCCAGTTGCCGTTGCGCAGGAACGCTTCCAGCACCGTCCGGCCGCGTTCGCAGGGAACGACGCCGGTGCCCGCGGTCAGTGTGTACGACATGGTCAGATCTCCCACCGGGCATGCAGGGTCTTCGGGCCGCGGAAACCCCAGCCCCAGAACTCGACGTCCTCGGAGGTGTCCCGCTCGAGATTGGGGATGGTCTCGAGCAGTTCTTCGAGACCGATGCGGCTCACGTTGTTCGCGAAGTAGATTCCCGCACAGGCATGCTTGCCGGCACCGAAGGCGAGGTGGGGGAGCGGCGGGCGGGTCAGGTCGTAGCGGCTGGGGGCGTCGAAGATGTCGATGTCGTGGTTCGCCGACCCGTAGGACAGCATGACCACCGAACCCTCGCTGATCTCGATTCCCGACACGACGGTGTCGCGCTTGGCGATACGTGCGGTGCCGGACCAGATCGGGGAGGTCCACCGCATCCCTTCGGCGATCGCGCGGGGGATGAGCCCCGGTTCGTCCACCACGGCCTCGAACTGTTCGGGTCGGGTGAACAGGCCGGCCAGGGTGGAACTCATGGCGTGTCCCGGTTCCTGCATGGCGCCGAGGAGGAAGACGTACAGCGTCGGGTAGATGTAGTCGCGATCCCGCGTCTGGCCTTCGGGCATCCCGTCGTGCAGCCAGTGCGAGATGGCGCTGTCGTCGGGATGCTCGATCCAGTGGTCGATCAGCGGATCGACGACGGAGCGGATCTCCTCCTTGGCGCGGTCGCCCTCGTCGAAACGTTCCTGGCTCAGGAAGTTTCCGTCCTCGTCCATCGCTGCGTTGGTGAACGAATCCGACAGCTTGTGGAACCATTCGCGCAGTTTGTCCGAACTGACGTCCTTCAGTCCGAGCAGATCTCCGAGCGACCGCACACTCACCGGTTCGCAGAACTGGGCGACGAGATCGGCCCTGCCGTCGGATTCGAACGCCTCGACGTAACGTCGTGCGATCGGGCGGACGAGATCCTCGATCCAGCGGTCCACCTCGGCGGGTTGGAGGGCGGGTTCGACCATCGACCGCAGATCGCGGTGGATGTCGCCGTTGACGCCGATGATCGCGGGATGACCGAATGTGCGGCCACCGGCGGGGGTGATGATGCCGTCGAAGTCGTCACCGGCCGCGACCGCACGGCACGCCTCGGTCGTGGATGCCACGTAGGCGCCGAGAACGGGCACGAAGGCGATCGGGGCTTCGGCGCGCAAGCGCTCGTAGACCGGGTACGGATTGCGCTCGAGTTCTTCCATGGTGATCTCGTCGAGCCACGAAAGGGTGCTGGTCATCGGTGTACCTCCGGGTCGGGAGCCGTCCGGCGACGGCCGGACCGTTGTTGACGTGGCCAGGACCATACGAGTCGCCGACCGGCCGGTCGATGCACATTGCGCGGTCCCTGGACGAATCACGCGACTATGTGATCCAGGTCTCGGCAGCGGTTAGTCTCGAAGACGTGAGTGTGCCCGAGATCGAAGACTGGGACGAGGCCTCGCGCGCCGTGGCGGACGTGTACTTCCCGCACCGGCTGACGGACCTCGGAAAGGTGGATCGCCCTGAGCTCGAACTGGTCTCGGCCGATCTCGGAGGCGTCACGATCGGCCGGATGAGCTGGGGAGCGGACGTCGCGATCGAATGCGATTATCCCGGTGCCTACGAGGTGAACATCCCGCTGAGCGGACGGCTCGAATCGCAGGGACGCTCGGGCACCGTTGTGTCCGAACCCGGCTCGGCGACGGTCTTCCGCGCGGACACCCCGTCGCTCATCACCCGGTGGGACGCCGAATGTTCGGTCCTCGGAATCAAGTTCGATCGAGATCATCTCGAACGCGAAGCGGACCGCATCCTCGGTGGTCCGTTGCGGTCGCGACTCGACCTTCCCGACCGGCTCGATCTACGAGGGTCGGCGCAGGAATGGCACCGTCTCGTGGCATCGCTGAGCGAGCAGCTCGCCGGCCCGACCCGGGTGCTCACGAATCCTCTCGTGTCGGCCCAGCTCGGCGGTGCCGTCACCACGGCCTTCGTCCTGGCGGTCGCGCCGGCCGACGACGTGTCACCGGCGCCCCGCCCGGGCATGGTCCGGCGGGTGTTGAACGCTCTGCAGGAGGATCCGGGTCGTGTCTGGACGGCGGCCGACATGGCGGAGATCGCCGGGACCAGTGTGCGCAGGTTGCAGGAGGCATTCTCCGAGTACGTGGGCAGCAGTCCGTCGGCGTGTCTGCGCGACATCCGACTCGATCGCGCCCACGCGGATCTTGCTGCCGGGGGAATCACTGTGGCAGACGTAGCTTTCCGGTGGGGCTTCGGCCATCCGGGACGTTTCGCCGCCGCCTTCCGGAAACGGTACGGCGTCACGCCCACGGAAGTCCTGAAGGGCTGAACGCCTGCGGACACGGACGCACGCGAGCGGGTGACGACCTCGTGGTCGTCACCCGCTCGCGCGTCCTTCCCGGACGGCTCAGCCGAGCCAGAGGATCGGCCGAACTGCTCAGCCGAACCAGAGGATCGGTGTGGGCCGATCGAACGAGAGCTCGGGGAAGTCGTCGTCCGCGACCGGCGTCCGCAGCCGCCGCTCGACGTAGTCCAGACCGTTGCTGCGCATGTACTCGATGCAGGACACCGTGTACCCGACGGGGTCCGTGCGCGTACCGACGATGGGGCGGAACAGATTCGGGAAACCGTGCACCGTCAGGGCGTCACGCTCGAGCGTGGTGCCCTCCCGGCCGTGCAGTGTGAGACCGCCGTGCCCGTCGACGACGAACTTCGCCCGGCCGACGACGGTACCGCCGATGAGGATCTCCCACCGATGGTCGATGTCGTCGTAGCGGACGACGCTCGCGGTGCCGATCTCGTGAACCGCCAACCGCAGTTCGTCGCGCAACCGGGCGGCTATCCGCTGGGAGGCGAAGGAGCGTCCGAGGACCACTGCGTCGAATTCCGGTGCAGGGGGATGGGACACGGAGGTCGAAGCGGTCGTGGTCATCTCGGACGCTCCTTCGCGGTGGGTGGATGTTGGGGGCCGCGCGCGGGCGGGCAGGGGGAACGGAGATCATCCGCCCGCGCGCGGGAGTCGGTTACTTGTAGAACGCGCTGACGTCGGAGTTGCCGATCATGTCGGGCACGGTCCAGCCGTCGAGGTCGTACTCGCTCATGAACTGCTCCGCGAAGCCCTTCATGGAGGCGACGTCACCGCGACCCTCGGCCGCGAAGAGGAGCTC
Organism: Rhodococcus sp. BUPNP1; assembly: GCF_002215235.1. Classification (NCBI taxonomy): domain Bacteria; kingdom Bacillati; phylum Actinomycetota; class Actinomycetes; order Mycobacteriales; family Nocardiaceae; genus Rhodococcus; species Rhodococcus sp. BUPNP1. The sequence goes on along the minus strand of NZ_NERM01000010.1, from coordinate 74,811 downwards.
GGCCTTGACGTTCTCGTGGTTGCCGGCGTAGTTCCGCTCGTAGAGTTCGTGGCGCCCACCGAACTCGGAGCCGATCGAATCCCACAGTGCCTTCATGACCTTCACGCGATCGACGGCCTGGATGCCGTCCGAGCCGCGGACGTACTTGTCGAGGTACGGGCGCACGTCGGGGTTCTTGAAGTCGGCGGCGGACGAGGGCAGGTAGATCAGGCCCGAGGCGACGTCCTGTTCGATGATCTCCTTGATGCGCGGGTAGCCCTGCATCGCGAACATGCGGTAGGTGAGGCCGTATTCGAGCTTGGGGATGACGGTGCCGTCGATCCACTGCTCGGGGTTGTTGACCATGGCGTCGGAGAGCGACCAGAACAGGTTGCGCCATCCGATGACCTCACCGACGCGGGTCTGCACGCCGCGGAATCCGCCGGCGCCGGTGGCATCGAGGGCCTTCATGAGCAGACCGGCGATGAAGTCGAGCTTGACCGCGAGTCGCGTGCAGCCCTGCAGCGTGAAGCGCTGGAGGAAGCCGGAACCACCGAGGAAGTTGTTGATCTTGTCGACGTCCCCGTACATGAAGACGTTCTCCCAGGGCACGAGGACCTTGTCGAAGATGAAGATCGCGTCGTTCTCGTCCAGTCGCGAGGACAGCGGGTAGTCGAACGGGGAGCCGGCGACGTTGGCGTTCTGCGAGTAGGAGGCGCGCGAGATGAGCTTGATGCCGGGTGCGTCCATCGGCACCGTGCAGATCAGCGCGAATTCTTTCTTCTTGATCGGCAGACCGTAGTGGGCGATGAAGTTGTAGTTGGTGATCGCCGAACCGGTGGCGACGACCTTGGCGCCGGAGACGATGAGGCCGGCGTCGGTCTCCTTCTCGACCTTCATGAACACGTCGCCGACCTGGTCCGGCGGCAGCGAGCGGTCGACCGGCGGGTTGATGATCGCGTGGTTCCAGTACAGGACCTTCTCCTGCGACTCGCGGTACCAGCGCTTCGCGTTGTCCTGGAAGGGGGAGTAGAACTCGTCGTTCGCACCGAGGGTGCCGAGGAAGGAGGCCTTGTAGTCGGGGCTGCGGCCCATCCAGCCGTAGGTCATGCGGGCCCAGGCGGCGATGGCGTCGCGGTCGGCGCGCAGGTCGTCGGCGGACTTCGGGGTGCGGAAGAACGGCATGGTCACGCCGCCGTTTCCGGTGTCGGTGGGGGTGGTGAGGGTGTTGACGTGCTCACCGGTGTGGAGGGCGTCGTAGAGGCGCGCCGTCATCCGGATGGAGTTGCGGAAGGCCGGATGGTTGGTGAAGTCCTTGACTCGCTCACCGTGCAGGTAGATCTCGCGTCCGTCGTCGATGGAGGCGATGTACTCGTCGCCGGTCATCGGGCGGGAGGCGAAGTTCTTCTGCTGGTTGGCCGGGTGGTCTGCGGCGACGTTGACCTTGGAGCGGTCGACGGTTTCCGTGGGCCGGGGCTCGGTGGTGGTCATGGAGTTTCTCCTTGTCCGGTGGGGATGAAGAGGGTTCGGGCTGTGTCTCGGGCGCGGGCCGGTGCGTCAGACGCGAGCCGGGGCGAGTTCGAACGGCACGAAGCGGGTCTGGGAGTCGAACCATCCGCTGTGCGGGTCGTCCAGCGAGCCGTTCCACGCGGTGGACGTGCTCGGGGCGCCGAGATCGTGGAAAGTGCTGCGGTAGAACAGGAGCGGGTCTACCGTCTCGTCGAAGGTGGCGTCGACGATCTCGCCGATGTAGATGACGTGGTCGCCGCCGTCGTATTCGCGCCAGGGCGTGCACGACAGTGTCGCGGCGGTGCCGGCGAGGATCGGGGCGGTGGGGCCCTGCTCCCAGACCGGCTCGGGCGACTGGGGGCGTCCCGCGAAGTGCAGTGCGGTGTCGACCTGGTCGGCGGCGAGGATGTTGACCGCGAACGGCGCGTCGGACAGAAACCGGCAGGCCTTGGAGGTGCGGGTCAGGGTGACCTGGCACAGGCGGGGCTCGAGGGAGACGGCGGTGAAGGCGGTGACGGTCGCGCCGTGGGGCTCTCCGTCGCTGTTCGCGCAGGTGATGACGGTGACGCCGCTGGCGAACTGTCCGAAGATGTTGCGGAGTGTGCGCTGATCCATGTCTGCGTCCTCCTGTCCGGTGCGGGTTGTGGTGGACTTCGATTCGATGTGACACAGACCATATGGACGCCGAGAAACTTGTGCGATCCAGTGAGCGCGGTCACTATCCACCTAGCGCGGTGAGTGGGCCGAAGGGCCTTGTTTGCCTGGGACCGTGTTCCACATCACACTGGATCGCACGCGCTCGAACCACACGGATGCGCAGGTCGGAGCGCCGACGACGAGCTGGAAACGAAGGTGAGGGGCCGATGGCAATGGAGCCGACTCCGGGGCCGGTCGATTGGGAAGAGGTGGAAGAGGTTGTCTCGAATGCCTATTTCGAGCACGAACTGACGCCGCTCGACGACGTCGCGCCCTCGCTCCGGCTCCGCACGCTGCCGCTCGGGCCGATCCGTCTCGCGCGCATCGGCTGGGGAGCGGCGGTGTCGATCCGCAGCGAACATCCCGGGGCGTACGCGGTGAACATTCCGATCGCGGGGCGGATCGCCGCCGGCAGCGGGTTGGTGTCGGAGGTCGGGCACGCCGCCGTCTTCCGTCCCGACACCGCAGCTCCGGAGCAGAAGTGGACGAACGACTGCGAGATCGTCGGGATCAAGCTCGAACGCGACTATCTGCAGCGCGAGATGTCGCGCATCCTCGCCCGTCCCGATCTGCAGCTTCCCAATCGGGTGGATCTGACGACGCAGGCGGGTCAGAGCTGGATGACGCTGTTGCGCTCGGTCGTGGAACAGCTCAAAGCGGACGAATCGCTCTGGCGGAATCCGCTTGTCGCGGAGCAGTTGTCGGGCGCTCTGACCACTTCGTTCATCCTCGCGGTCATGCCGGAGGACGCGGATCCGACCGGCGGTGCGCGTCCGCGCATCATCAAGCGTGTCCTCGACCGGCTGCACGAGGATCCCGCCTCGGCGTGGACCACCGCGGAGATGGCAGAGGTGGCCGGTGTCAGTGTGCGGCGCCTGCAGGAGGGCTTCCGCGAATATCTCGGGGTGTGCCCGCGCGACTATCTGCTCGATCTGCGTCTCGAGCGCATCCACGAGGAGCTCGCGGTGGGCGATGCGGCGGAGCTGTCGGTCACCGATGTGGCCCTGAAGTGGGGTATCACCCATACCGGCCGGTTCGCGGCGGCCTACAAGCGCAAGTACGGGGTGGCGCCCTCGGTCACGCTGCGCAAGTGACCGGGAGCCGTCAGTTGTGGCGGTAGCCGAGCTCGCTGCTGAGCCTTTCGGCGCAGTTCACGACCCTCTTCGCCGCGAGATCGCGGAACGAGTCGAGGGTGTGCCGGCCGGTCGACGTCGAGCACGCGAGCACTCCCACGGCATAGCCGGAGGGGTCGAAGACGGGAGCGGCGATCGTGATGAGCCCTTCTTCGAGCTCGGCGGAGGTGATCGCGTAGCCGCGGTTGCGCACGTGGGCCAGTTCGGCGCGCAGGTCGTCGGGGTTGTCGATCGTCGCGCTCGTGAATCGTACGAACTCGGTCTCGTCGAGGACGCGATCGACGAGTTCGCGCGGTGACCAGGCCAGCAGCGCCCGGCCCATCGACGTCGCGTAGGCGGGGACACGGGTGCCGACGGAGACGTTGATGCTCATGATCCGGCGGACCGGGACGCGCGCGGCGTAGACGACCTCGGTGCCGTCGAGCACCCCGAGGGATGCGGATTCGTTGGCGTGCTCGGCGATCTCGACGAGTTTCGGCAACGCCGAGTCCACGAGGGTGTGGGATTCGGTGTAGTGCCGGCCGATACTGAGCACGCGCGGAGTGAGCGACCACCGCGTACCGTGCGACGTGACGTAGCCGAGTTTCTGCAGGGTGAGCAGGATCCGGCGGACCGCGGGTCGCGACAGATCGGTCTTGGCGGCGAGTTCGGCCAGACTGGGGTTCGGGTCCTTGTCGTCGAAGGCGTGCAATACCGCGAAACCACGTTCGATGCTCTGGATGAAGTCCCGATCGTTACTAGGACCATTACCTAGGTCGATGCTCGGCATCCCGCCTCCTACCTGCGTACTTGTTGATACTGCCCGATCCGGTGTTGACAAGCTGTGTGACACCACGCACAGTATGTGATGTACGCACTGCGATACACAAGTACGCACAGCGTACTGACCGGTGATCACCGCAGCCCCCGTGTCGCACCGGCCCCACCCTTCCCGATAGTTCAGTCCCCCACGAGGAGAGCCATGACCACCATGGAGAACCCCACCGCCCACGGGTCCGGCAACGCTGCGACCGACAAGTTCAAGTCCGAGCGGGTCACGTCCGACACCTCGGTCGAGCGCGCGTCGGCGATCTACCAGGACGTGATCGGGGCTTTCGCCGACATCATCCAGAAGCACCAGGTCACCTACGACGAGTACCGCGTGCTCAAGCAGTGGCTGATCGACGTGGGTGAGTACGGCGAGTGGCCGCTGTGGCTGGACGTCTTCGTCGAGCACGAGATCGAGAAGGTGCACTACGACCGCAAGGGCTTCTCCGGCACCAAGGGCTCCATCGAAGGCCCCTACTACGTGCCGAACAGCCCGAAGCTCCCGGCCAAGTGCACGATGCCGATGCGCGAGAAGGACAAGGTCGCCCCGCCGCTGATCTTCAAGGGTCAGGTCACCGACCTCGAGGGCAACGGCCTGCCCGGCGGCACCGTCGAGCTGTGGCACGCCGACGAAGAGGGCTTCTACTCGCAGTTCGCCCCCGGCATCCCCGAGTGGAACCTGCGCGGCACCGTCGAGGTCGACGAGAACGGCAACTTCGAGATCACCACGCTCAAGCCGGCTCCCTACAAGATCCCGGCCGACGGACCGACCGGCTGGTTCATCAGCTCCTACGGTGGACACCCCTGGCGCCCGGCCCACCTGCACCTCATGGTGAAGGCTCCCGGCAAGCGCGCCATCACCACCCAGCTGTACTTCAAGGGCGGCGAGTGGGTCGAGGACGACGTCGCCACGGCCGTCAAGCCCGAGCTCATCCTGGATCCGCAGCCCAACGCCGACGGCATCGACGAAGTGACCTACAACTTCGTGCTCGACCCCGAAGCGTGATCCGCACCGCGGACGCCGTCCGACCGGCTCCCGAGTGAAGGTCGGATCTGTGTAACGAATGCCGGTGCCCAACTCGGGCACCGGCATTCGTGCTGAATGCAGCAGCAACGTATCCCCTGTCACACCCCGATCCGATTGTGAGCAATTCCGATGTCCGACCCCGATCTGAAGATCGCCTCCGTCACCACGACGATCATCGACGTCCCGCTGATCCGACCCCACAAGTTCGCCACCACCACGGCGGAAGCGCAGCCGATCCTGCTCGTCGCGGTGACCACCGAGGGCGGCGTCACCGGTTACGGTGAGGGCGTCGTGCCGGGCGGACCGTGGTGGGGCGGCGAATCGGTCGAGACGATGCAGCAGATCGTCGACCGCTACATCGGGCCCTACATCATCGGGCGCGGAGTCGACGAGATCAGCGGCGTCATGGTCGATATCGAGCGCATCGTCGCCAACGCGCGATTCGCGAAGGCCGCCGTCGACGTCGCGATGCACGACGCGTGGGGACGCGCGCTGGGTGTGCCGGTCGCATCGCTGCTGGGCGGTGCCTTCCGGACCGGCGTCGACGTGCGGTGGGCGCTCGGCGCCGCGCCGCTCGAGGAGATCGTCGAGGAGGTCACCCACAAGCGGGAGCAGCGCCTGAACTACTCCTTCAAGCTCAAGATGGGTGCGCTCGACCCGGTGGTCGACACCGAACGCGTCGTGAAGATCGTCGAGGCGTTCGGCGGCGAGGTCGGATTCAGCATCGACGTCAACGCCCGCTGGGACCGCTTCACCGCGCTGCGTCACGTCCCGCAGCTCGTCGACGGCGGTGTCGAACTCATCGAACAACCCACTCCCGCAGATCAACTCGACGTGCTCGCCGAGATCAACCGACGCGTCGCGGCGCCGGTGATGGCCGACGAGTCCGTGCAGACCCCGCACGACGCGTACGAGGTGGCCAAGCTCGGCGCCGCCGACGTCGTCGCGCTCAAGACCACCAAGTGCGGCGGACTGCAGCGCAGCAAGCAGGTCGTCGCTGTCGCGAAGGCGGCCGGTCTGCGGTGCCACGGCGCGACCTCCATCGAAGGGCCCATCGGGACCGCCGCGTCCATCCACTTCGCGTGCGCCGAACCGGGGATCGACTACGGCACCGAACTGTTCGGTCCGCAGTTGTTCGCCGTCGAACTGTTGCAGAAGCCGCTCGACTACTCCGAGGGTCAGGTGCACCTGCCCGAGGGTCCGGGACTCGGCGTCGAACTCGACATGGACGTCGTGAAGAAGTACGCGCGTTCCTGATCCGCGCTCTCGTCAGAATCGAAGAAGGAGAAACATCATGGCACTGTTCCACGTTCGGATGGATGTCGACATCCCCCGCGATCTCGACCCCGACGTGCGCGCCGAGACCGTCGCGAAGGAGAAGGCCTACAGCCAGGATCTCCAGCGCCAGGGCAAGTGGCGGGAGATCTGGCGGATCGTCGGCCAGTACAGCAACATCTCGATCTTCGACGTCGAGTCGGCCGACGAACTGCACGAGATCCTGTGGAACCTGCCGCTGTTCCCCTACATGAACATCGAGGTCATGCCGCTGACGAAGCACGGCTCCGACATCAAGTGACCCTCGGCGCAGGCGAGTGGCTCATACTCGGGTTATGAGCCTGCCGCTGCGCGACGTCTACGCCGAGCCGACCCTCGCCGACCTGATGCCGTCGGTGCTCTCGTCCGCGGGGGTCACCGGTGAGGCCAACCGACTCGATCTCACCCCCGTCGATCACACCGTCGTCCTTCTCGTCGACGGAATGGGATGGGAACTGCTGCAGCGCAACGCGAAAGCAGCCCCGTATCTGACGCAGGCGCCGGGGAGCCCGATGCGTGCCGGCTTCCCGACGACCACCGCCGTCAGCCTCGCCTCCCTCGGGACGGGCCTGCCCTCCGGTCTCCACGGCATCACCGGTTACCAGTCGTACGTCGACGAGATCGAGGCTCCGGTCAACTGGCTCCGCTGGACCCTCGCCGGAACGGCGATCGACCAGCGCGACGATCTCGTCCCGGAGACCGTGCAACCCCACCCGACGGTGTTCGAACGCGGCCGCGAGGCGGGCCTGACCGTCACCACCGTCGTACCCAAGGCCTTCGAAGGCAGCGGCCTGACCCGGGCCGTGCTGCGCGGCGGCAACTTCGTCGGCGTCTCCGCCTACGGCGATCTGCTCGCCCAGGTCGTCGCCGCGGTGAGCGCCGGCGACCGCAGCCTCGTCTACTGCTACATCGGCGAGGTCGACACCCTCGGGCACGTCTACGGGCCGGAGTCCGCGGCGTGGCTCGCGCAGCTCACGGTGGTCGATCGTTTCGTCGAGCAACTCGCCGACGCGCTGCCGACCGGCACCCGCCTGCTCGTCACCGCCGATCACGGCATGGTCGACGCCTCGCGTGGCCGCCGCATCGACTTCGACCACACCCCGGGTCTCGGTGAGGACGTCACCGTCATCGCCGGGGAACCGCGGTGCCGCCACATCTACACCGACCACGTCGACCGGGTCCTCGAACGCTGGCGCAACGAACTCGGCGACCACGCGTGGGTCGGCACCCGCGACGACGCGTTCGCGGCGTGCCTGTTCGGATCCGATCCCGATCCGGCGCTGACCAAGCGGATCGGCGACATCGTGGCCGTCGGACGCGGCGAATCGACGGTGATCCGCAGCGACGGCGAGCAGGTCATGTCGAACCTTCCCGGGCAGCACGGGGCGTTGACCGACGAGGAACTGCTCGTGCCGCTGCTGCGGATCGGGTGACGCGTTCGAGGTCCGGGGCCGCCGGGTGTCGGAACTCTCGATGCCCGAAACGTATCGGTCACATAGTGTGTGCACATGCGTACCGATGCGGTGACCTGGCACGACCGCAGCAGTAGGGTCGCGCTGATCCTGCTGTGGGTGGTCCGGATCCTCTTCAAGCCCATTCTGAGTCTCTGGCCGAGCAACGACTTCGGCATCGCCGTGCTCGGCCGGCTGTCGTGGGTGGTCGACAGGATCACGCCCACGCCGCGCGCCGTGCACGTCACGCAGACCGAACTCGGCGGAGTACCCGGTGAGCGGATCATCTCCCCGAAGCCGGTCGACGACCCGCTCGACGACGCCACCATCCTCTACTTCCACGGCGGCGGCTTCATCTTCTGCGGCCCGTCCACCCACCGTCAGCTGTGCGTGCAGCTCGCGCTCGACTCCGGCGCCCCGGTGTACTCGATGGACTACCGGCAGGTCCCCGCCGTGCCGATCGCAGGTTCGGTGCAGGACGCGATGAACGCGTACACCGCTCTGCTCGAGGTGGCCGACGACCCGACCCGCATCGTCGTCGGCGGCGACTCGGCCGGCGGTTATCTCGCGGCGAAGGTCGCCGAACTCGCCGCGCGTCGCGGCATCCAGCGACCGGCCGCGGTGATCGGCTACTCGCCGCTGCTCAACCTCGACCTCGACAAGCACGACCCGAAGTACATGGCGAGGGATGCCTACCTGCCCATCAAGGCACTCGGGAAGATCAGTCCGCGCTGGTTCGCCGGCGAGGAGGCGATCGAGGGCGAGACGAACCCCGTCGACGCCGACCCGGCGCTGTTCCCTCCGATGTTCATGTGCGCCGCCGAATACGAGCTGACCAGGCCGGACGTGGAGATCATGACCGAGCGACTCGCGTCGGCGGGACGCACCGTGGAGACACATCTGTGGCGCGGGCAGATCCACGCGTGGCCGGTCCTGGCCCGCGCGATCCCCGAGGCCATGGAACTGATCGGGCTCAGCACCCGGTTCGCGCGACGCGCGATCGTCGCTGTGGACGACGCTGCCTGAGCGCTCACAGGTTGGTGTCGGGCGGTTCCGGGCTCTCGGGTAGTCCGGCGCCGTGGCCGTCCCCGTCGCGCGGCGGACAGTTCCCGCCGACGGCGTAGGACGTCATCGACAGCGATCCGTATTCGACACCGTCGACGAGGGTCGCCGGTTGTTCGCCGGACTCGGCGGCCAGACCCGCGACGTACAGCAACGGCAGGAAATGGTCGGGGGTCGGCACCGCGTGACGGTAGTCGGGGTGCTCACCCAGCGCCGCGGCGTCACCGGGACGGTCGCGCAGGACGGCGAAGGCGTCCTCGTCGAACCGGTGCGCCCAGTCGAACCCCGCGCCCGGACGTCGCGGATCCATCGCGCCGAGGTTGTGGACGACGTTGCCGCTCGCGACGATCAACACCCCGCGGTCGCGGAGTCCGGCGAGACGGGCGCCGAGATCGACGTGATAGTCGAGCGGCTTGTAGGCGTTGAGGCTGAGCTGCACCACCGGCACATCCGCCTCGGGGAAGGCGTGGGTGAGCACCGACCAGGTGCCGTGGTCGATACCCCACGAGTCGACGTCGGCACCCACCCACGTCGGATGGACGAGGTCGGCGATCTCCTCCGCCAGTTCCGGAGCACCCGGCGCCGGGTACTCGACGTCGAACAACTCCTGCGGGAACCCGAAGAAGTCGTGGATCGTGCGCGGCGACCGCATCGCGGTCACTGCGGTGGCGTTGATGAACCAGTGGGCGGAGATCGCCAGGATCGCGCGGGGCGTCGGCACGGATCGCCCGAACGCCGCCCAGGCCTGCGTGTACCGATTCGATTCGAGCGCGTTGAGCGGACTGCCGTGGCCGACGAACGCGACCGGCATGCGTGACGACACGACCTCTCCTCCCGGTTGTCGAGCCTCAGTTGTCGAGCCGTGCCTTCAACCAGGCCGTCAGGTCGTCGAGCACGCGGTCCTTCTCCGGCTCGTTGAACACTTCGTGGTACAGCCCGTCGTACAACTTCAACGTCAGGTCCTTCGAACCCGCACGGTCGGCGATGAGCTGCGCTCCGGCCGGATCGGCGAGAGCGTCGGCGGTTCCGTGCATGACGAGCAACGGCAGCCTCAGGTTCGGGAGGCGACGCTCGAGGCTCTGCTCGTTGAGCACCAGCACCCGCGCCAGCCCGGCGGGCACGAGACCGTGGTGCACGAGCGGATCGGCGTCGTACGCCGCGACCACTGCGGGATCGCGCGAGACCGCCTTGCTGTCGAGCTTCTGCACCGGCACACCCGGCAGGAAACGCCCGATCAGCTTGCCGATCTCCACGACCGGTTTCGGCGTGCCCGACGTGACGATCACCGCCGGCCCCGACAACACGAGCGCGTCGAGACGGTCCTGATGGTCGAGCGCGTAGGCCAGAGCGATCGCACCGCCCATCGAGTGACCGAGCATGAAGACCGGCAGGCCGGGATGCGCATGGGTCGCCAGGTCGATCAGGCTGTCGAGGTCGTCGGTGAATTCGCGCATCTCTTGGGCGCGCACACGCTTGCCGCCCGACCGTCCGTGACCGCGATGGTCGGGGGAGTACACGACGAGGCCGAGATCGGTGAGCCGCGCGACGACATGGTCGTAGCGACGTGCGTGCTCACCCAACCCGTGGCTGAGGATCAGCACGCCGGTGGGGGCCTCCGGCGACCACACGTCGTACACGATCGGGATCGCGCCGACGCCGGTGAACGACGATTCGGTGTGCTCCATGAGCGCCTCCTGCGGCCTCGTCGACAGCTGTTCCTCGCATCCTCGCACGAGTACCGCTCCGCGGAGGCACTCCGCGATCGAGGACCGAAATCCGATTGACGGTGGTCGGGCGCTCGGTACCCTGGAGATCATGATCCAGGCGCTCTACTTCCACTGACGACACCCCCTCCGCGACTCGGGACGTACTCCGAGGTCGCGGTTCGAGCCGTACCCGAATACGGCCGAGTGTCCGGCCGTTCGTCAGCGAGCGCATCCTCCCACCCGTGATCCGGGGACGAGTGCGCCTCCGCCCGGAGGAAACCACATGACCATCAGCATCACCCTGCCCCGGCGCTCCCGCGCCCAACTCGGCGCCGTCGACGTCCACCTCGCGCGGGACGGTCATCCCGTCCTGCGCGGCGTCGACCTCGCGGTCACGCCGGGGTCCCGGCTCGGCGTCGTCGGGGAGAACGGACGCGGCAAATCCACACTGCTGCACGTCCTCGCCGGCCGCCTCGAACCGGACTCGGGGACCGTGCGTCGGTTCGGCTCGTTCGGCATCGCCGAGCAGGAGATGACCGTCGCGCAGGGGCGCACCGTCGGTGATCTCGTCGATATCGAGCTGGCGCACGTCCGCGCCGCTCTGCGGGCGCTCGACGAGAGCACCGCAGCGCTCGCCGACGAGCGTCCGGGCGCCGCCGACGCGTACGCCGACGCCCTCGAGATCGCCGAGCAGCTCGACGCGTGGGACGCCGACCGTCGCGTCGACACCGCCCTCGAAGCGCTCGGCGCCGTCACCGACCGTTCGCGGCCGCTGGCGGAGATGTCGGTCGGGCAGCGTTACCGCGTGCGCCTGGCCGCACTGCTCGGCGCCGAACACGATTTCCTGTTGCTCGACGAGCCGACGAACCATCTCGACGCGTCGGGACTCGACTACCTCACCGAGCGTCTGCAGCAGACCCGCAGCGGTGTGGTCCTCGTCAGCCACGACCGCGCCCTGCTGACCGACGTCGCCACGTCGATCCTCGACCTGAACCCGAGCCGCGACGGTCGCCCACGCCTGTACGGCGGGGGATACGCCGGGTTCCGGACGGGACGCGAAGCCGAATACGCCCGTTGGGTGAGCGAATACGCTCGCGAGCAGGCCGAGCGGGCCCGGTTGGAATCGGACCTCGAATCCGCGCAGGATCGGCTCGTCACCGGCTGGCGGCCGGAGAAGGGCACCGGTAAGCACCAGCGTGCCACCCGTGCGCCGGCGCTCGTGCAGTCGGTGCACCGCCGTCAGGAAGCGCTGGACGACCACGCGGTGGCGGTACCGGTACCGCCGCTTCAGTTCTCGATGCCGGCGCTCGGCGCGGAGGCCGACGGGATCGACCCGGACACCCCGTTGGTGCGCGTCGAGGACGTCATGGTGCGCGGCCGGCTCGACCGTCCGGTCAGCCTGGCCGTCCTCGCCGGTTCGCGGCTCGTCATCACCGGACCCAACGGTGCCGGCAAGTCGACGCTGCTCGCGGTCCTGGCCGGTGAGGTCGAACCGACGTCGGGGACCCGCGAGAGCGATCCCGTGGTGCGGATCGGGCGGCTCGCCCAGGAGTCGCCTGCCCCGTCGGCGGCGCGGGTACAACAGGTCTACGACGCGCACGTCGGCGAGCTGATCGTCGCCGGACTCGTCCCCGACCAGGGAGCCGTCGATCTCGACGAACTCGGACTGTTCACCGAACGCGACCTCGGCAAGCGGGTGCGCGACCTGTCGATGGGACAGCAACGGCGCCTCGACCTGGCGATGGTGCTCGCCGCGCGACCGCACGTGCTGCTGCTCGACGAGCCCACCAACCACCTGTCGATCACGTTGGTGGACGAGTTGACCGACGCCCTGGGGGCGACCGACGCCGCGGTCGCGGTGGCCACCCACGACCGGCAGCTGCGACGCGACATCGCCCACTGGCCGCACCTGGCTCTGGGGCTCGCCCCGAAGGAATGCACCCGGAAGGGACCGAAGGCATGAGCGTCCGGGCGCCGCGGAGTTGTTCGCCGCAGGGGCCACCGCATCCACGCGCGAAGTGGTCATCGGAGCGCGGAACTACCCGCTCCGATGACCACTTCGCGCTCCGATTCCCGGCCGTCGGTCAGCTTCGCGATTCTGTGGAGACGGCGGCCGGCACCGGTTCGGCGGAGGCGTCCGTCGAGCGTGCCGGGCGCAGCGCGAACAGCGCCACCGCGGCGAGCACGACCACGCCGGCCACTCCGAAGTAGAGCTGTTCGGGCGTCCATCCCGCATCGAGGAGCACACCGGCCGCGGTCGGTGCGAGGATGGCGCCCGCTCGGCCGATGCCGATGGCGGAACCGACGCCGGTGGCCCGCACCTGCGGTCCGTAGAGGGACGGCGCGAGGGTGTACAGGCCGGCGATGCAACCGTTGATGAGTCCGCCGATCAGGATGCCGAGCGCGAACGCCAGCGTCAGGGTCGAGATCGACATGATGAAGACGGTCATGGCCGCGGCGGCGGCGATCGTGAAAGTGAGCAGTACCGACCGGGTGGTCCAGCGGCTGGCGAGCACTCCGAAGAGCACCGATCCGACAGTGCCGCCGAGGGTGAGCATCATGCCCGCCGTGGCGCTCTGGTCCTTCGTGAGACCGGCGGTTTCGAGCAGCGACGGCGTCCACGAGTTGACGAAGTAGAAGCCGAACATGGTGGCGAAGAAAGCCGCCCAGAGCAGCACCGTCGATCGGGTGTTGCTTCCGGAGAACAGATCCGAGATCCGTCCTGCCCGCGGTGCAGTCTTGTCTGCGGAGCGGGTGAGCTCGGAGACGGGGCTCTGGCCGATGCGCCGTGCGATGGTGTTGATCCGGTCGAGATCGCCCGCACGTCCCCGGTTGGTTAGAAAGTCCAGGGATTCGGGCAGCAGCACGACGAGGAGCGCGAGCACCAGACCGGTGAGGCCGGCACCGGTGACGAAGACTGCACGCCAACCGTATTCGCTCTGCAGACCGACGGCGGCCATGCCGCCGATCGTGGCGCCCACGCCGTATCCGGCGGTGTAGATGCTGATGGCCAGACCACGCCAGCGGGCCGACGAGTATTCGCTCGCGATGACGGTGGTGCAGGCGAGGACGCCGCCGATGCCGAGTCCGGTGATGACCCGCCAGATGCCGAGTTCCCACGCCGATCCGGCGCTCGCGGACAGCCCCATGCCGGCGGTGGCGAGTGCGACCGACATCAGGATCAGGGGTCGTCGTCCGATCCGGTCGGCCATCGGGGCGAGAGCGAGAGCGCCGACGGCCATGCCGATCAGACCCGCGCTGAGCAGCACGCCGAGTTCCGATCCGCCGAGACCGAAGTCGCTGCCGATGCTCTTGGCGGTGAACGCCAGGGCCATGACGTCGAAGCCGTCGAGGATGTTCAGCACGACGCACAGGGCGACGACCATCCATTGGTAGGGATGCATCGGCGAGGCGTCGATGCGTGCGCGAAGATCCATCGTGTTTCCTCGTGGTGTGAAATGCGCGGTGGTCAGGGAAGGTCGAGCGTGACGACACCCGTCGTCGATCGGGACGACGCCGAATCGCGCACCACACGTGACACGCAGGCACACATCCGACGCGAAGAGCGCTTCTGCTCCTCGCTGAAGAAGACATCGCGGTGGTCGACGCATCCGTCGAGCGAGGCGACGGAGACCTCGCACAGACCGCATTCGCCCTTTCGGCAGTCGAACATCATGTCGACACCGGCACGGCGGAGGGCGTCGAGCATCGATTCGTCGGAGCCGACGGTGGTGGTGACGTCGAGTTCGGGCACGGTGACCGTGAATTCCTCGGCGTCGAACCATCCGCTGTTGCCGAAGGTCTCGTAGCGGAGGTTCGGCATCGGCAGGTCGCGGTCGTGCCACCGGCGCCGCACGGCGTCCATGAGGCGGATCGGACCGCACATGTACAGCTCGGTGGTGTGGTCGACGCCGTCGACGAGCGCGGCGACGTCCAATCCTGTTCCCTCGTCGTCGATGTGGACGTCGAGACGGTCGCCGTGGAGGGCTTCGAGTTCCGACAGGAAGGCCATCGCGGAGCGACTGCGACCGACATACACGAAGCGGTAGTCGGCACCGAGGCGGCGGAGGACGGCCCCCATCGCGCGGACCGCGGTGATGCCGATGCCACCGGCGAGCAGGACGTATTGCGGTGCGCCGACCCGCAGCGGGAAGTTCTGGAGCGGCTCGGTGATCTCGAGTTCGTCGCCGGGGCGCAGCGAGTGCATGTACTCGGAACCACCGCGCGAGGTGGGGGAGCGGTGGACGCCGAGTGTGAGACGACCGTCCGGGCCACCCGCGGCGAGGGAGTACGAACGCGTGTCGCCCGAGGGGAGACGCACGTCGATGTGGGCGCCGGGTTCGACGCGGTGGGCGGTGTCGGCGGCGAGGGTGATCTCGGCGATCGAATCGGCGGCCCGCTCGACACTCACGACTCGGGCCCGCTGCCAACGGATCTGGTTGTTGCTCATGTCAGTGGGCCCCCTCGGGAACGGCGGTGGCCGAGGCGAGGCTCCGTTCCGCTTCGACCATGCGCTGGATCAGGCGTCGCACCCACATGCCGCCGGCGTCGATGTTGAGGTTGTAGAACTCGTGATCCGGGTTCGCCTCGATGGCCTTCTGCTGCGCGGTGAGCATCGCCTCGTCCTCACCGAACACGCCGTGCACGCCGTCGCGCAGCTGCGTGGTGATGAGCTGGCTCTCCAGGCGGTAGTTGCGCATGAACGCCCAGAAGTACAGGGCGGTGCTCTCGTCGACGGGGGAGATGGTGTTCATGACGAAACCGTTGACACCCTGGCTGCGGTCACCTTCGGGAGCGCCGGTGCCGGCCTTGGCCACACCGACGTCGATGCGGATCGTGGACGGTGCCTGGAACTCGATGATCTGCCAGCGGTCGACCGTGCCCTCGAAGCCGGGGAACTTGTCGCGCATGTTCTTCAGCCAGAACGGCGGTGCGTCGATGTCGTGCATCCAGCGGGTGACCGTGACGGTGCGGTCGTCGTGGGTGACGACGAAGTCGGACTCGCTCAGTTCGTCCTGGCCTATGGACGACGAGTGCACGAATTCCTCGTGGGTGAGGTCCATGAGGTTGTCGAGGACGAGCTGGTAGTTGGCCTGCACGTCGATCGTGCGTCCGTCGCCCGCCCACTCGGGGGAGTCCATCTGGAACATGTCCGGGATGAGATCGGGATCGGCCTGCGTCGGGTCGCCCGGCCAGACCCACACGAAGCGGTGGCGCTCGACGACGGGATAGGACGCGACCATCGCGGACGGATTGATCGTCTGCTGGGCGGGCATGTGCGTGCAGCGACCTGCGGAGTTGTACTGCAGACCGTGGTAGGGGCACTGGATGCCCTCGCTGCCGATGAGCTTGCCCATCGACAGCGGCGCCAGGCGGTGCCAGCAGGCGTCCGCGAGGGCGACGGGGCGGCCCTCCTCGGTGCGATAGAGGGCCATCGGCTTGCCTGCGATGGTGCGGGCGAGGATCTCGCGGCGACCCACCTCGTGGTCCCAGGCGACGACGTACCAGGCGTCGAGCGGGTAGGCCATGTTCTTCGCGGTCGCCCCGGTGGGGCCGAGATCGGTCATGTCGGATCCTCCGAACACTGGGAGTGAAATAACTATCTACATAGATAGTTGGTGAGCTGGAGCACACACTATCTATCGATATAGTTATTCGCAAGGGTGGAATACTCGCCCGGGAAAGGTGGTGGTCCATGAGCCTGCGATACGCGCTGCTCGCATTGCTCACCGCCGAGCCTCTGACCGGCTACGATGCGGCGAAACGGTTCGGCGGGTCGGTCGGGCACGTCTGGCATGCACCCGACTCGCAGATCTATCCCGAACTACGCCGGATGGAGCGCGAAGGCCTCGTCGAGGGCGAACAGGTGCGCTGGGGTCCCAACAGCACCAAGACCCGGTACTCGATCACCGAAGACGGCATTCGGGCTTTCCGTGAGTGGATGTCCACTCCGCTGGACTACGCCCCGGTGCGCGACGCCGCCCACATGCGCGCGGCCTACTTCGAATGGGTCGACCCCGACAGCGCTCGCGAGTGCCTGCAACGGCACATCGACCACTACACCGAACAGATCGCCCAGTGGACCACGGTGCGCGATGCGATCCTCGACCTCAGCAACGCGACCATCGCGCGACGCGTGCAGAAGTATCCGGCCGAGGACCACGAGCGGATCATCGCGTTCAAGGCGTTCGCGTACGACGGTCTCATCGGCCGGGGCGAGGCCGAGATCGCGTGGGCACGTCAGGGCCTCGACCTGCTCGACAAGCTGTCGCCGCGCGACTGAGTCGCCCCGGACTGCAGCGACGCGCGAAACGGTCAGCAGAGCGCGGAATTGCGCGCACCGATGACCGTTTCGCGCTCCGATGTCGGCGGTCCGATCACGGCGTGCTGTCCGTCGGCGGCACGATCGAATGCGCGAGCGCCCGCATGAGGAACTCGAGTTCGGGATTGGGCGTCGCGTTGCTCCGCACCACCCCGCACACCGGCACCTGCAGCCGGTGGTGGATCTCGCGCATGAACTTCAGCCCCTTGCGGGGCGTGTCGGCCGCGGTGCCGGCGTAGAGCACGGTCCACGCCCTCGGATTGGTGAGCACCTCGAGAGTCGCGGTGTGGTCGCTCGCGATCGGAGGTCCGAGACGCACACGGCGGCCGACCTCGACGAAGGCGTCCTCGACCACGCGGTGCAACAGCACCTGGTTGCCGCGTGGCGGCAGCAGCAGTGGGTAGTGGGCGAGATCGCCGAGGTCGACGGTGGAGAACGCCGACAACGGGTGCTCCGTCGACGTGACGATGACGAGTTCCTCGATGCCGAGACGGATCGCCTCCAGCCCCGGGCGGTCGACGTCGCCGCGGATCAGTGCGAGATCGGCGTCGCCGGACGCGACGGCGTTGACGCGGTCGGTGAAGTCCTTGATGACGAACTCCACGTCGATCTTGGGGTGACGCTCGCGGACGCTGGAGATCGCGTCGAGGCTCTGCGACGCGAAGCTCATGTTCGCCGTGATGCGGATGCTCTCCCGCGGTTCGTGGCCCACTTCCAGGGCCTTCGCCTCGAGGCTGAGTACCTCGGCGGCGATCGGCATCAGGCGTCGGCCGGCCGAGGTGAGCTTGACCGAACGGGTGGTGCGGTCGAACAGGGTGGTGCCCAGTTCGTGCTCGAGCTTCGCGATCTGATGGCTGATCGCCGACTGCGAGATGAAGCAGCGCTGGGCAGCACGGGAGAAGCTGCCCTCCTCGCCGACGGCGAAGAAGTAGCGCAGCTGACGGAAATCCATGGCTCCTCCCGGGAACGTGCCATCTGCATTTATGAGCAAAGCAGATAACAGTTTTTCGAATATCCCAGGTTAGTGGATAACAAGGGTCCTTCGTACCTACCTTGGGAGTCATACATCAACGGAGATGACAAGTACGTGGAGGTTTACGACAGCATGGACGATGCGGACACAGTGACCCTGGTCGATCGGACAGATGTAGTCATCGTGGGTTCCGGCTTCGGAGCATTGGCCACCGCCAAGAAGCTCGCCAAGGCCGGCACGCCCTTCGTTCTCATCTCGGAGACCACCGAGCATCTTTTCCAGCCTCTGCTCTACCAGGTTGCGACCGGTGTCCTCTCGCCCGGTGAGATCGCCCCCTCCGTGCGCGCGATCCTGGCCGAGTACCCCAACGCCGACGTCCGCCTGGGCCGCGTCGTCGACGTGCTTCCCGAGGAGAACACGGTCGTCTACGAGGCCGGCGGTCAGCGTCTGCGCCTCGGCTACAAGTACCTCGTCGCCGCGACCGGCGCCCGCCAGGCGTACTTCGGGCGCGACGAGTTCGCCGACCTGACGTACGCGCTCAAGACGGTCGAGGACGCCGAGAAGCTGCGACGCCAGATCGTGCGGTGCTTCGAGGAAGCACACGTCACCACCGATGCCGAGCGTCGGAAGAATCTGCTCAGCTTCATCGTCGTGGGCGCCGGCCCGACGGGCGTCGAGCTCGCGGGACAGATCAAGGAGCTCGCGCAGCGCTACTTCGCCGAGAACATCGGCAACATCCGCGCCGACGACGTCACCGTCACGCTCGTCGAGGGCGCCGACAAGGTGCTGCCCCCGTTCGGCGGCAAGCTCAGCGAGTACTCCAAGGAGTCGCTCGAGAAGAGCGGCGTCGACGTCGTCCTCGGGACGATGGTCACCGACATCGACGAGCACGGTGCCACGCTCACCACGCCCACGACCGAGGAGACCCGCCGCCTCACCGCGGAGACCATCATCTGGTCGGCCGGCATCCAGGCCAACGACTTCGCCGACGTGCTCGCCGAGCGCACCGGCTGCGAGACGGTCCGCGGCGGACGCCTGCTCGTCGACCCCGACTTCACCGTCGGCCGCAGCGACAACATCTTCGCCATCGGCGACATGGTCACCCTCGACAACCTGCCGGCACAGTCGCCGTTTGCGATGCAGGGTGGCCGCCACGTCGCGAAGATGATCACCGGCAAGGTCGCGATGGGCACCCCGTTCCAGTACAAGGACAAGGGCAGCATGGCGATCATCAACCGGTTCCGCGCCATCACGCGGGTCGGGAAGATCGAGCTCACCGGCTTCATCGCGTGGGTGCTGTGGCTCGCCGTCCATCTCGTCTACCTGGTCGGCTTCCGCAACCGCTACATCGCGGTCATGTCCTGGTGCGGTTCCTTCCTCGGACACCGTCGCCCGCACTTCTACTACGCGCAGGACACCGTCCCGGTGCCCGCCGCGGAGAAGAAGGAGCCGGCAGCGAAGGACGAGCCGAAGAGCGACAAGGAACCCGTGCGGACGTCCGCATAACTCCAGACCCCCGAAAGGCCCCGACCACCCGGCCGGGGCCTTTCGTCGTTCGCGCGCCGAGCCGGGATCGACGCGGCGTGTTGCGGTAGCGAGTCCCGGGTCACCGCGCGAACTGCCGCGACCGGCGGGTGAAAGTCGGGGTGATTTCCGGGATGTCCTGCGAGCCAGAGCTGTTCGAGTGGTGTAGATCGGCCGACCTGCGGCTAGCGTGTGCAGCGCATCCCGAGGAGTGACCCATGAACGATGGCAGCGGCCCCCGCGTCGCGACGACACGTGTCGGCTGCGATGTCGTCACCGTCCGCGACATCGCGTCGAGCATCGATCGCTTCGGCGACCGCTACCTGCAGCGCGTGTTCACCCCGCACGAGCTGGACGTATGCACCGGACCGGGTCGCGCCCAACGCCTCGCGGCGCGCTTCGCCGCGAAGGAAGCCGTCATGAAGGTCCTGCGTCCGCGCGAGCACGCGGTTCCCTGGCAGGCCATCGAGATCCGCCGCGCGGACTGGGGCGGATGCACTGTCGTACTGGCCGGTAACGCGGCCGCCCTGGCGCGAGATGAACAGGTGACCGACATACAGGTCTCGATCTCCCACGAGCCCGAATACGCCATCGCGACGGTCGTGGCGACCCGCGTCGACGAAGCAGAAACTGGAGAACACCCATGACGGAGCAGGTGATCCGCAAGGTCCTCGGTGAGCACGCGAAGCTGTCGGTCGACAGCACTGCGCTCGATCCCGCCGCCGACCTCTACGAGCTCGGCCTGACATCGCACGCCAGTGTGAACGTGATGCTCGCCCTCGAGGACGCCTTCGACGTGGAATTCCCCGACGAACTGCTGCGCAAGAGCACCTTCGCGAGCGTCGGCGCCATCAGGTCGGCGTTGACGGAACTGGGCGTCGCGTGACGTCGACATCCGTGCCGCTCACCGTCGCGGAGAACGCCGGGCTGTCACTGCTCGCCCGTGCCGAACTCGTCGGACGCGACAGCGCCGGTCCCGCGGCCGCCGACGTGGATCGTGAGGGTCGGTTCCCGCACGAGGCCGTCGACGCGCTGCGCGCCCACAAACTGCTGAACTGTGCCGTCCCCGTCGACCAGGGTGGGGAGGGCGCGTCCCTCGGTGAGCTGTGCGCCGTCGCCCGCATCCTCGGCCGGTACTGCGCCTCCACCGCGATGATCTTCGCGATGCACCAGACGCAGATCCTGTCGCTGGTGCATCACTCCGCCCCGGGTGTGGCCGCCTTCGTCGCCGAAGCGGTGGCGAACGACTACCTGATCGCTTCGGCGACCACCGAACTCGGCACCGGCGGCGACGTGCGCAGCAGTGTCTGCGCCGTCGCCCGCGACGGCGACACCGTCACGCTGACGAAGAACGCACCGGTCATCTCGTACGGCGAGTACGCCGACGCGATCCTGGTGACCGCGCGTCGCACCGCCGACAGCCCGCCCAGCGACCAGGTGCTCGTCGTGTGCCGACGCGACGACGTGACCCTCGAGCCCACCGGCAGTTGGGACACCCTCGGACTGCGCGGCACGTGCAGCCCCGGCTTCGTCCTCACCGCCACGACGTCCGCCGATCGCGTCGTCGGCACGGCCTACGCCGAGATCTCGTCGCGCACCATGCTTCCCGTCTCGCACAGTGTGTGGTCGGCGGTGTGGCTCGGAATCGCCGACGCGGCGATGGAGAAGGCCCGCTCGTTCGTGCGGTCGGCGGCCCGCCGCAGCCCGGGCGTCACGCCGCCCGGTGCGCTGCGACTCGCCGAAGCAGCCGCCGTGCACCAGCAATTCTCCGATCTCGTCGCCGCGTCGGCCGCCCGGTTCGACGCCGCCGCGTCGGCGCAGGAGGAATCGATGTCGGGCATGGGTTTCTCGCTCGCCATGAACAACCTCAAGGTCACCGCGTCCACGCTCGTCGTGGATCTGGTGAACCGCGCGATGCTCATCTGCGGGATCGCCGGATACCGCGAGGACTCGCAGTACTCGCTCGGCCGTCACCTGCGCGACGCGCACGGCGCCGCCGTGATGGTCAACAACGACCGCATCATGAACAACTCGGCCCAGTTGTCGATCGCCTACCGGGGGACGCTGTGACAAGTACAGCCACTACCAGGACCGCAACCGACGAGCTGTCCGAGCTCGAGCGCGCCCGCCTCGACTTCCGGCAGCAGTTGCTCGAGGCCGAACTGCTCGTGGAGACCGGTGTTCCGGGACTCTACGGACGGTCGGGTGTCTTCGAGGACATCGTCGACGGCATCGACCGCGTAGTGATTGCGGCGGGTCCGGGCCGGGCCGCGACGCGCCTGCGCTTCCCTCCGGTCTTCCCGCGGACGAGCTTCGAGCGCACCGACTACATCGCCTCGTTCCCGCACCTGACCGGAGCGGTGAACACCTTCGCGGGCAGCAACACCGAGCACGCCGAACTGCTCGCCGCGCGGTCGCGGGGCGAGGCGTGGGATCCGTGGCTCGAACCCGCCGACACCGTGCTCGTCTCCGCCGCATGCCATCCCGCCTACTCGCGGTACACCGGCACACTGCGCGAGGACGGCGAACTGCTCGACGTCCTCGGCTACTGTTTCCGGCACGAACCGGCAGTCGACCCGGCTCGCATGCAGGCCTTCCGGATGCACGAGTTCGTGCGCATCGGCACCGAGAACGACGCTGCGCAGCATCGTGATTCCTGGGTGGAGCGAGGACTCGAGGTGCTCGACTCGCTGGGTCTCGACGCGACCGCCGTGCCTGCCAACGACCCCTTCTTCGGGCGGGCCGGGCGCATGCTGGCCGTCAACCAGCGCACCGAGAACCTCAAGACCGAGCTGACCGTCCGGCTCTACGGCGACCTCGACGACGGCACCGCCGTGGTCTCGTGCAACTGCCACCGCGAACACTTCGGCGAGACCTTCGAGATCCGCACCGCCGACGGCGAAGTCGCGCACAGCGCGTGTGTCGGATTCGGCATGGAGCGGATCGCCCTGGCGCTGCTGCGGACCCACGGACTCGACGTCGACCGCTGGCCCGCTGCGGTACGCGACAGGATGTTCCCGTGAGCGATCGGCTCATCGACGTCCGCGTCGACGGGTACTCACCGCACTTCGTGCACGCTGCCGACCGGATCTGGACCGAGACCAACTGCTACGTCGACCTGTGGGTCGAGGTGCTGCATTCGCTCGGCCACGACCCGGTCCCCGCGGCGGCGTGCGCGTTCTCGGCCCGGTTCGACGGCGCCCAGTGGACCTTCCTCAAGTTCCGCCCCGAGGATCTGTTCGCGCTCTACGGGATCGACGTCGCGGAGATGAACGTCTGGCGCCGCCCGGTGGACCACCTCGAGGACAACGCCGCCGCCGGCCTGCTGTCGACGATCGAGGTGGACGCCTTCTGGTTGCCCGACACCGAGGGAACCGGATACCGGGAGAGTCGTTCGAAGACGACGATCGTGCCCAATCTCATCGACCGGGACACCGAGACGCTCGAGTACTTCCACAACAGCGGCTATCACGTCCTCACCGGTGAGGACTTCCGCGGAGTGTTCGGCCTCGACGTGCCCGTGCCCACCTGGCCTCCCTATCTCGAACAGGTCCGTCTCGATGCGGTGCCACCGCAGTGCGATGCCTTCGACTCGGTGGTGCTCCGGCACCTGCGCATGCGCGCCGGCTCGAATCCGGTGCGCGAACTCGGCAAGCGGGTACTCGCCGACGTCGACCCGATCCGCACCGGCGGAATGGATGTCTTCCATCCGTGGACGTTCGGCGTGCTCCGCCAGTGCGGTGCCACCGCCGAACTCGCCGCGGACGTGAGCATCTACATGGACGGTCGCGGATATCCCGGTGCGGCTGCCGCCGCCGACGGCTTCCGCGCGGTCGCCGAGGGCGCGAAGAGCGTGCAGTTCCGGATGGCGCGCGCGGCACGCGGCCGCAGCGTCGACCCCGGCGACCAACTGACGGCAATGGCCGATGCCTGGGAGGACGCCATGGCGACCGTCGTCCGCGCCGCCGGTGTGCGGTGACGGGGTTCGGCGCACATGGATGTCCTGCACGATTCCCGATGGCGTTGTCTCCGTGTCGCTCCCGGGTCGGTCGAGAATCCCGGTGATCTACCGGAGGACGGTTGTTGGCTGCCGGTCCGCATACCCGGGACGGCGGCAGGCGCGATCCGGGAGGCCGACGGAGTCGCGGCGGCCCGGGCGTCGTCACCCGACAGCGACGACTGGTGGTTCGTCACCGATGTCGAGGTGTCCGGCGACGGACCGTGGCGTCTGACCTTCGACGGGCTCGCGACCCTCGCGGAGGTGTGGGTCGACGGCACCCTCGTCGCGACGTCGGAATCGATGTTCGTGCCGCTGACCGTCGTCCTCGACGACCTGCCGTCGACGACGCGGATCGCGATCCGGTGCGCCTCGCTCGACGCTGCTCTCCGCAAGCGTCGACCACGCGGACGGTGGCGCTCGTCGCTCGTGTCGGCTCAGGGATTGCGGTGGTTCCGCACCACGATGCTCGGGCGTGCCCCGGTCTACGCGGGAGCTCCGGCGCCGGTCGGACCGTGGCGTCCCGTGCGTCTCGTCAATTCCGGTGAACCCCTCGTGCTGGAACGTGAGATACGAACGCGTGTGCGCGGATCCGACGGGATCGTCGACGTCGACCTCGTGTTGGCCGGCGCTGCAGTCTGCGAAGTCGCTGTGGAGATCGGAGGGTCGACGGCCCACGCCCGGCCCGAATACGGAGCCGACGGGACAGCACGCGTGCACATGCAGGTGACGCTCCCCGAGGTGAAACGGTGGTGGCCGCATACCTACGGCGACCCGAACCTGTATGCAGCCCAACTCCTTTTGGACGGGCATCGGATGGAATTGGGCGCCATCGGTTTCCGATCGGTGGAGCAGATTTCGGGCGACGGATTCGGCTTGCGGATCAACGACATCGACGTCTTCTGCCGCGGACTGGTGTGGACACCGACCGACCCGATCGCACTGAACGACCCGGCCGGAACGCGGCGCATCCTCGAACGCTGCGTGTCGGCGGGCGTGGACACGATCCGCATCCCCGGCACGATGGTTTACGAGGACGACGAGTTCTACTCCGCGTGTGCGGAACTGGGCATCATGGTGTGGCAGGACGTCATGCTCGCCACCACCGATCCGCCCGACGATCCGCACTTCCGCGCGCTGCTCGAGGACGAGGTCCGTGCGCTGGCGCGTCGATGGGGCGGGAACCCGGCACCCGTCGTGATGTGCGGGGGCAGCGAAACCGAGCAGCAACCGGCCATGCTCGGTCTGACGGAGGCATCCATCCCGGCGCTCGACGACTGGTTGCCTGCGATCGTCGACCGCGAGCTACCGGGCACGGTATGGGTGTCGTCGTCACCCTCCGCGCCCCCGGGGAGCGACACACTGCCGATCGCGGTGGGCTCGGGTGTGGCGCACTACTTCGGCGTCGGGGGTTACCGCCGTCCACTCAGCGACGTGCGTGCCGCCGGCGTGCGCTTCGCCGCCGAATGCCTCGCGTTCTCGATCCCGCCCTCCGACACGGCGATCGAGGCCGAGTTCGGCAGTGTGAATGTCGCCGGTCACCATCCGCGGTGGAAGGCGGCTGTGCCGCGCGACAACGGCGCGTCGTGGGACTTCGAGGACGTACGAGACCACTATGTGCGCACGATCTTCGGGGTCGACCCCGCCGAGATGCGGTGGGCCGACCCCGCGCGGTATCTCGCGCTCGGACGGGCAGCGAGCTGCGAAGCGTTCACCGAGGTACTGCAGTACTGGCGACGATCCGGATCCGGATGTCGCGGTGCCCTGATCCTGTCCGCCCGCGACCTGCAGCCGGGTGCCGGATGGGGTGTGCTCGACGCCGACGGGAACCCGAAGGCGCCGTGGTGGGTGCTGGCCCGGGTGTTCGCGCCCGTCACCGTCCTCCTCACCGACGACGGCCTCGACGGCCTGCGGGTGGACGCCATCAACGACACCGCCGACGTTCTCGACGTGACTTTGCAGTTGCAGGCCCACACGCCCTCGGGTGCGGTGCCGGTGGACGTGTCCGTGCCGCTGCATCTCGAGCCGCACGAGAGCCGGGTGTTCTCCTGGGCGTCGGTGACGGGCGGTTTCTCCGATGTCAATTTTGTGTATCGATTCGGGCCGCGCACCTTCGACACCGCGACCGCCCGGCTGGTGGACCCCACCGGTGCGGTGCTGGCGGAGTCGGTGCATCTCGTGGGTGGTCCGGCACGGCCCGTCGAGCGCGGAATCGGCCTCGCTGCGACCGCTCGGCCCGTCCCGGGTGGGTGGAGCGTGGAGGTGCGGACCGAGGGGGTGGCGCAGTACGTGCACCTCGACGTCACCGGCGGTGACCTGCAGGATTCCTGGTTCCATCTGCTTCCCGGAGGTTCTCGCACGATCGCCGTGCGGGCCTGTGATCCGGCCGCGACGTTGAGCGGTCGGGTGGGGGCATCGAACTCGGCCACGAGCGCGCCCATCCGGGTGCTTCCTGCCTCCGACGTCCGCGAGGTCGACGGGTAGCTTCCGGCGTTCCCGGCGGGCCGGTGTGCGGCGCGCCGAAATCGACAGGTGCATATCGGGCATCGACGGGGTATATGTATCTCCCAAGGGGTCGCTCACCCGATTTGCACCTTCTGTACGGTGCCGGTGGCCACCTCTCCCCGCCTTCCGAGAGGAGATCGACATGGCGATCCGCTCCACGTCGCAGATGGGTGCCTCGCGCACCGCTTCGTCCACTCGCCGTCCTGCCCGCGTGGAGCAGGACGGACCGTCCTTCACCGAGGTCATCCACTCGCAGCTGTTCTCGAACTACCAGGTGCCTCGCGGACAGGTACAGCGCAGCGCCTGATCGGGAGCGTCTCCGGCCCGGCATCGTGCCTGCCGGGGTGCCCGTGCGCAGCGTTTAGGACACCTGCGCGTGCGGCACACTGTCGGCATGAGTGAAGCCACGACGAGTCAGAGCACCCGCATCGTTCTCGCGTCGCGCCCGGAGGGGGCGCCCACCGCCGACAACTTCCGATTCGAGACCGTGGAGCTGCCGGAGGTCGGCGACGGCCAGATCCTCCTGCGCGTCGTCTACCTGTCCCTCGACCCGTACATGCGCGGTCGGATGAGCACCGCGAAGTCGTATGCCGCGCACGTCGAACTCGGGGACGTGATGGTCGCCGGAACGGTGGGCCAGGTCGTCGAATCGCGGTACGAGGGTCTCGAGCCGGGCGACTACGTGCTGGCCGGAGCCGGCTGGCAGTCGCACGCCGTCCTCGACGGTTCCACCGTCCGCAAGCTCGATCCGCAGGCCGCACCGATCTCCACCGCGGTGGGCGTGCTCGGAATGCCGGGCTTCACAGCCTATTCCGGGCTCCTGAAGATCGGACAGCCGAAGGAGGGCGAGACCGTCGTCGTCGCTGCCGCCACCGGGCCGGTGGGATCGGCCGTCGGGCAGATCGCGAAGCTGAAAGGCGCCCGCGCGGTCGGGATCGCCGGCGGGCCGGAGAAATGCCGCGCACTGATCGAGGAGTTCGGTTTCGACGCGGCGATCGACCACCGCGACCCGAACTTCGCCGACAAGCTGGCCGAGGCGGTTCCCGACGGCATCGACGTGTACTTCGAGAACGTCGGCGGCCCCGTGCAGGAAGCGGTGTGGCCGTTGCTCAACACCTATGCGCGGATCCCGGTGTGCGGTCTGGTCGCGCAGTACAACGGCGCGGATCTGGACCGTAAGGACCGCCTTCCGGGACTGTTCAATTCGATCCTCACCAAGAGCCTCACGATCCGCGGCTTCATCCAGAGCGAGTTCGTGAAGGAGATGTACGGCGACTTCCTGCGTGAGGCCTCGGCATGGGTCCGCGACGGAAAGCTCGCGTACCGCGAGGACATCGTCGACGGACTCGAGAACGCCCCGGAGGCGTTCATCGGCATGCTCGAAGGAAAGAACTTCGGAAAGATGCTCGTGCGGGTCGCGCCGGAGTGACGGACACCGGTCCGCCCTCCGGCGCCGGCCGCGTCAGCGTCGGGGGGTTCCGGTGGACCACAGGGCCCACAGGATGAGCACGGGCTGGAAGAACAAGCGGATCAGTCGCTTACGGTCGGTGTCGAGACCGAAGGCGCTGCGCTTGCCGAGATACTGGGCGATGTTGCCCGGGAAGACGGCGGCGAAGAACAGTGCGGTGAAGCGGCCGACGCGGACGCGGTCGCGGTTCGCCACGGCGAGTCCGGCGCCGAGCATGATCTCGACACCGCCGGATGCCATGACCACGCCGTCCTTGTCCATCGGCACCCAATCGGGGACCTGGGCCTGGAAGTCCTTGCGGGCCCAGAAGAGATGGCTCAGCCCGGCGAAGACGAGTGAGGCGGCCAGCAGATAACGCGCGAGGGTCCGGGCTCGTGTCGTGGGCGGAGCAGGGGCTTCGGTGGGTGGAGTTATCTGTACATCGCTCATGATCACGAGCGTACGGACTGTACGGTGCTCGCGACGGGGATCGCGTCGCGAGCACCGTAGGTCACATCAGGCGATGCGTTCGAATGCCGTCATTCGCCGTCAGGCGATGCGCTCGAACGCCGTCATTCGCCGTCAGGCGATGCGCTCGAACGCCGTCATTCGCCGTCAGGCGATGCGCTCGAACACAGCGGCGAGTCCCTGGCCGCCGCCGATGCACATCGTCTCGAGTCCGTAGCGACCCTCACGGCGGTCGAGTTCGCGCAGCAGGGTGGCGAGGATGCGTCCGCCGGTCGCGCCGACCGGGTGTCCGAGGGAGATGCCGGAGCCGTTGGGATTCAGGCGCGGGTCGTCGGCCTCGATGCCCCACGAGCGGGTGACAGCGAGGGCCTGGGCGGCGAACGCCTCGTTGAGTTCGATGACGTCCATGTCGGCGAGCGTCAGTCCGAGGCGGCCGAAGGCCTTCTCGCTGGCGGGCACCGGGCCGATACCCATGGTGCGCGGCGGCACACCGGCCACCGCCCAGCTGGCGAGGCGGGCGAGCGGACGCAGACCGAGCTTCGCCGCCTTCTCGGCGGTGGTGACGATCGCGAGGGCGGCACCGTCGTTCTGGCCGCTGGCGTTGCCGGCGGTGACGGTCGAATCGGGATCGACCTTGCCGCGGATCGGGCGCAGCTTGGCGAGGGTTTCCATCGAGGTGTCGGCGCGGGGGTGTTCGTCGGTGTCGACGACGAGCGGATCACCCTTGCGCTGCGGCACGCTCACGGGCACGATCTCCTGCGCGAACACGCCGTTCTTCTGCGCGGCGACGGCCCGCTGGTGCGACTGCACGGCCAGGGCGTCCTGGTCCTCACGGCTGATGGAGAACTCGGCGCGCAGGTTCTCGGCGGTCTCGATCATGCCGCCAGGCACGGGGAAGTCGCGGCCACCGGCGGTGACGCGGGCACGGGCGAGCCGATCGGACAGGGCGACGGCTTCACCCTTGACGCCCCAGCGCATTCCGGTGGCGTAGAACTCGGCCTGGCTCATCGACTCTGCGCCGCCGGCGAGGATCAGGTCGCTGGCGCCGGTCTGCACCTGCATGACGGCCTGCACGATCGCCTGCAGACCCGAGCCGCAGCGGCGGTCGACCTGCAGGCCCGGAACGTCCACGCCGAGACCGGCGTTGAGGGCGGCGACGCGGCCGAGGGCGGGGGCCTCACCGTTGGGGGAGGCCTGGCCGAGGAAGACGTCGTCGATGTCGGAACCGGTGATGCCGGTGCGTGCGACGAGTTCGCGGATGACGGTGGCCGCGAGATCCTCGGGGGCGATGTCCTTCAGGACGCCGCCGAACCTGCCCACCGGGGTGCGCAGGGGTTCGCAGATCACTACGTCGGTCATGATGTACCTCGATCGGGATTGTTCACTGGTGGGTCTGGGTGCGGGCGAGATCCGTGGAGATCGCACCGGCGGTGGCGAGCACCGCCGGGACGAGCTCGTCGTGCACGGTCTCCATCCGGTAGCGGGCCGCGTGGGTCGAGAGATTCACCGACGCCACAACGGTTCCCGATGCGTCGCGGATGGGTGCGGCGAGCGAGCGCAGGCCCTCTTCGAGTTCCTGGTCGACGACGCAGTACCCGTTGCGTCGCACCGTGGCGATCTCGGCGCGCAGTTCGTCGGCGGTGGTGACGGTGTTGCCGGTGATGGGCGCGAACTCGGCGCGCGCGAGGTAGGCGTCGAGTTCGTCGTCGTTCAGGCCGGCGAGCAACACGCGTCCCATGGAGGTCGCGTAGGCGGGGAAACGGGTACCGAGGGTGATGGTGACGGTCATGATGCGGCTGACCGGAACTCGTGCGACGTAGACGACGTCGGTGCCGTCGAGCACCGAGACCGAGGTCGATTCCTTGACCTTCTCGGCGAGCGCCTCGAGATGCGGTCGCGCGACTTCGGGCAGCGTCAGCGCCGACAGGTAGCTGTAGCCGAGTTCGAGCACCCTTGGGGTGAGCCAGAACTGGGATCCGTCGGTGCGGACGTAACCGAGTTCGATGAGTGTCAGCAGGAATCGGCGCGCGGTGGCGCGGGTGAGACCGGTCGCGCGGGCGACGTCGGAGAGCGACTGCCGCTGGGCGTGTGCGCCGAAGGCCTTGATGACCGACAGGCCACGAGCCAGCGACTGCACGTAGTCGGGTGACGCTCCGGGGTTTTCGCGAGCGACCTCGGGGGCGGTGACGTCGGGAGTGCTCACGATCCCGCACCTCCCTCGGTGTCGGCGAGTGCCTGCTTGCCGAGCGCGAACGCCCGGTTGCTGTTGGGGACACCCGCGTAGACCGCGGTGTGCAGGAAGACCTCGACAAGATCGTCGGGGTCGATCCCGGCGCGCAGGGCGGCGCGGATGTGCATGTCGAGTTCGTGCTCGTTGCCGACCGCGGTGAGGATCGCGAGGGTCAGCAGCCGGCGGGTGCGATGGTCCAGACCCGGGCGCGCCCAGATATCGCCCCACGCGGTGCGGGTGATGAAATCCTGGAAGGGCCGGGTGAATTCGGTGGCCGACTCGATGGACCGGTCGACGTGCGCGTCGCCGAGGACGGAACGACGCACCCGCAGGCCTTCCTCGAACGCCGCGGTGCGGTGCGCGGCGGACGGCGTGGCACGCGACGAGATGTGTTCGCGGATCAGCTTCGTGACCCGTCCCGCCTGCTCCACATTGACGAGGTGTGCGCCGGGAGAGAGGACGTGGAAGTCCGAGTCGGCGATCCCGTCGGCCAGCTGCTGCATCGTCGACGGCGGGGTGGCCGGATCCTGCTCCCCGGCGATCACCAGCGTGGGCGCGACGATCCGGGCCAGGTCGGGACGGCCGTCCCAGGTCGCCAGTGCCTCGCAGCACGCGGCGTACCCCTCGTCGGTGGTGCCCTTCACCATCTCGACGTGGCGGGCGACGAGCTCCGGATCGTGTTCGGCCAGTCCGGGAGTGAACCAGCGCGATACGATCGAATCGGCGATAGAGGCGAGCCCGTCGTTGCGGACCGATGCGGCCCGGTCGTACCAGGGCTGGGCGGGCTGGAAGGCCGGCGAGGTGCACAGCAGCGTCAGCGTGCGCACGCGCTCGGGGTGGCGCGCCGCGAGCCACTGTCCGACGGCACCGCCGAGCGACAGGCCGACGTAGTGCACGGCGTCGAGTTCGAGCGAATCGAGCAGTGCGACGACGTCGCCAGTGAGTTCCTCGATCGTGTAGGGACCGGACGGCGCGGGCGACGCGCCGTGCCCACGATGGTCGGCCGCGACGACGTTCCAGTCGGTCGCCAGGGCGTGGATCTGCGGTCCCCACATCGACAGGTCCGAACCGAGCGAACCGAGGAACAGGACGGTCGGCTTCGTGGGGTCGCCGTACTGTTCGTAGTTGAGCGTGACGGTCATCGGGCATCTCCTGTGGTTCGGTTCGTGCTGTCGTGACGGGCGAGAACGCGGTCGACGATGTCGGTGGCATGGCCGAGATAGCGCGTGGGATCGAGAAGTTCGCGCACGTCCTGCGGGTCGAGATGTGCGGTGATGGCGGGATCCTCGTCGAGCGACCTGCCGGCGACCGCCGCATCGGTGACGATCGAGCGTGCGTCGTCGGTGTGTTCGGCGAGTGCGGCCGTGACCTTCTCGGCGAGGATCGCCCCTCCGGTGAGCGCGAGATTGCGGTCGAGCGCGTCGGTGTGGACGTGCAGGCCGTTCAGGCTCGTCGAGAGCTGGTGCGCGGCACCGCCGGTGAGGCGCAGGATGTCGGCGAGCGTCTCCCATTCGGCGTGCCAGGCACCGGCAGCGCGCTGGAACTCGTGATCGGTCGACGACAGGATCGTCGAGACGAGACCGGGAACGCGCCGGGCGGCGGCACGCGCGGTGATCGCCGCGACGGGATTGCGCTTGTGCGGCATGGCCGACGACCCGCCGGGCGCATCCTCGCTCACCTCACCGAACTCGGTGCTCGCCATGAGTACGACGTCGGTGGCGGGCTTCGCGACCGCACCTGCGGCGACACCGAGTGTGCCCGCGAGTGTCGTGATCGGGGTGCGTGCGGTGTGCCACGGGGCGACGGGACGCGCGAGTCCGAGCAGGTCGGCGACGGTGTCGGCGAACGCGAAGCCGTCGGGATGGACGGCGGCAAGCGTGCCGGCGGCCCCGCCGTACTGGGCGGGCAGGGTGGACAGGACGCGGTCGAATTCGACGACGGCGTCGTCGAGGGACAGGAGCCAGCCGGCTGCGAGTGCACCGAAGGTGGTGGGCAGCGCCTGCTGACCGAGCGTGCGCGCGACCATCGGTGTCTCGCGATGGGTGGCGGCGAGACGGGCTGCGCCGTCGGCCGCGGAGCGCAGGTTCGCCAGGGCGATTCCTCCGGCGCGGCGGGCGAGCAGCATCAGCGCGGTGTCGAGCACGTCCTGGCTGGTCGCGCCGACGTGCACGGCCCGCGCGGGGGCGTCGGCGCGCTCGCGCAGCAGGGAGACCAGAGGGATGACGGCGTTGCCGCCCGCCGCGGAGCGTCGACCCAGGTCGGCGGGATCGAGTTCCTCGGCGAGGGAAGCCGCGGCTGTCGCGACGGCGTCGGCGTGGGTGTTCTCGACGCGGCCGAGTGCGGCGGCCGCTCGGGTCAGTGCGACCTCTACGTCGAGCAGGGCGCCGATCCACGCGCGATCCGATAGGGCGACGCCGAGTTCGTCCGCGCCGAAGACGGGATCGAACAGCGGGCCCCGATGCCCGGCGTCGGGGGATGAGGGAGACACGGACCTCCGATCCGAGACGTTCGCTATGTGGACGGATGGACGCTATGCGAACAGGCTAATGCGGCAGTTCTGCGCTCGCAACGATCCTACGCGAATTTGTTCGCATTGCGGACGGGAGTTCACATGACGTACACCTGAGGGTATCGTGGCACACATGGACAAAGTCGTTGCCTCCGCCGCCGAGGCCGTAGCCGACATCCCCGACGGCGTCACGATCGCCGTCGGAGGGTTCGGCCTGGTCGGCATCCCCGAGATCCTCATCAACGCGTTGCTCGAACAGGGCGCCACCGACCTCGAGACCGTCAGCAACAACTGCGGTACCGACGGCTTCGGGCTCGGCCTGCTGCTCGAGAAGGGCCGCATCCGCCGCACCATCTCGTCGTACGTCGGCTCCAACAAGGAGTTCGCACGCCAGTACCTCGCCGGCGAACTCGAAGTCGAGCTCACCCCGCAGGGCACGCTCGCCGAGCGCCTGCGCGCCGGTGGCGCGGGCATCCCCGCCTTCTTCACCCCGGCCGGCGTCGGCACGGCCGTCGAGGAGGGTGGACTCCCGCTGCGCTACGACGGTCACGGCGGCATCGCCCTCGCGTCGCAGCCGAAGGAGACCCGAGAGTTCGACGGCGAGACCTACGTGCTCGAACGCGGCATCGTCGCCGACTACGCACTCGTGCACGCCTGGAAGGGCGACCGCCACGGCAACCTCGTCTACCGCGCGAGCGCCCGCAACTTCAACCCGCCGGCCGCCGCCTCGGGTCGCATCACGATCGCGCAGGTCGAGCACCTCGTCGAACCCGGCGAACTCGACCCCAACGAAATCCACACGCCCGGCATCCACGTGCAGCGTGTCGTACACGTCGGCCCCGTCGAGGTCGGCATCGAGAACCGGACGGTGCGCTCATGACACAGGCAACGAAGAAGGGGCTGACCCGCGAGGAGATGGCGGCACGCGTCGCCAAGGAACTCGAGGACGGCCAGTACGTCAACCTCGGAATCGGCATGCCCACCCTCGTGCCGAACTATCTCGAGCCCGGCGTCGAGGTCATCCTGCACTCCGAGAACGGTGTGCTCGGCGTCGGCCCGTACCCGACCGAGGACGAACTCGACCCCGAGCTCATCAACGCCGGCAAGGAGACCATCACCGCGATTCCCGGTGCGTCGTACTTCGACTCGGCGCAGTCGTTCGGCATGATCCGCGGCGGCCAGATCGACGTCGCCGTCCTCGGCGCGATGCAGGTCTCCGCCAAGGGCGACATCGCCAACTGGATGGTGCCCGGCGCGATGGTCAAGGGCATGGGTGGCGCGATGGACCTCGTCCACGGCGCCAAGCGCGTCATCGTGATGATGGATCACGTCACCAAGAAGGGTGATCCGAAGATCCTCGAGGAGTGCGTGCTGCCGCTCACCGGTCGTGGATGCGTGCAGCGCATCATCACCGACCTCGCGGTCATCGACGTCACCGAAGAGGGATTGAAGCTCGTCGAGACGGCGCCCGGTGTGACCACCGAGGACGTCGTCGCAGCGACGGCGGCGAAGCTGATCGTCTGATCGGACAGTGACAGGGCCGGGCGCGAGTAGATCTCGTGCCCGGCCCTCTCAGTCGTAGTCGTCGTTGTCGGCCGTGAGCTCCGGGGCGTCGGGCTCCGGTTCCTCCCCGCCCACCTCCGGGATCAGTTCGTAGCGATGCCCGAACGACTCGGCGAGCGCCTGCAGGATCGCCACCACCGGCACGGACACCAGCGCCCCCACCGGGCCGAACAAGGTGGCGCCGACGATCACCGAACCGAACGCCACCGCCGGGTGGATCGACACCGTGCGGGCCGTGATGCGCGGGTGGAGCACATAGTTCTCGACCTGCTGGTAGACCGTGCCGAAGGCGATCACCCACACGCCGTCGAGCGGTTGCTGCACCGCGGCGATGAGTGCGGGGAGCCCGATCGCGAGATAGGTGCCGAGGGTCGGGATGAACTGCGAGACCACCCCGGTCCAGATCGCGAGGGGCAGCCAGTACGGAACCCCGATGATGAGGAAGAAGATTCCGGTGAAGATCGACGCGGCGGCGGCGAGGATCAACCGAGAGACGACGTAACCGCCGGCCTTCTCCACCGAGGTCTCCCACACGTTCGCGATCAGCTGCTGCTGCCGGGCCGGGAACCAGCTCGCGATCGTCCGGCGCATCTTCGGCCCCTCGGCCGACATGTAGAAGACGAACAGCAGCATCGTCAGGATCTGGAACAGGGCACCGACCAGTGTGCTGAGGACGCCGAGGACACCGGGTGTGAACCGTTGCGCGAGATCGCGAACCGTGTCGGGCGTGATCTTGAACAGCTCGTCCCCGGTCTTGAAGTTCGTGTCGAAGGTGCGGTTCGCCCAATCGGTGATGCGCGTGAGCGCGTCCGGCAGTGTGGTGAGCAACTGAGCGATCTGTTCGAACAGGAGCGTGCCGAACACCGCGAAGAACCCGACGGTGAGCAGGATCAGGGAGAACAGCACGAGACCGGTCCCGGCGCCGCGACGCATCCCGAACCGCTCGAGGCGGTCGACGATCGGTTCGATGGTGATGCTGAACAACCACGCCAGGAACAACAGGCCGAGGAAGCCCTTCAGATTGTGGAAGAGCCAACCCGACATCTGATAGAAGGCGACGGCCAGCAGAACACCGACGATCGTGGGCCGGAGCCAGCGGGGAGTTCGTGGACGATCGGCGACGGTTGCGCGCTTGGTCATCACACCCTCCGCTCTGCAGAGACTCTGTGGCGAAATGTACTCGGTGAGCGCTGCCGGGGGAGCGGTACCGAGGCCGAGGGGCAGACACAAAAGAACCGGCCCGGACTCGTGTGAGTCCGGGCCGGTCGGTGGTAGCGGGGACAGGATTCGAACCTGCGACCTCTGGGTTATGAGCCCAGCGAGCTACCGAGCTGCTCCACCCCGCGTTGCATGTCCAACCATACACGACTTCCGAGGGTGCTCTGACCACCCCTCGTCCGGGCCGCATCGCCAAGCCTTCGGCGCGCCCATCGAGCCGTACAAACGAGGGGGAGGATATGCGCGTTTTTCGCAGTTCCGACGCACACAACCTCCCCCTCGTTTCGACTTCGAAGCCACCCCTCCGGTTCGTCGATCTCGATCAGCGGGACCTGCGGAGTGTGCCGCGTCACAGGCCCATAGTTTCGGTCCGTAATCAGGTCGCCGTGTCACGGCTGCCTCGAAACCGGTCCGCACGAACAATTTCGAGAGAGGGGCGGCATGCCTGCTGGGTCGAGGAGGTCGCCGATCCGTGTATTGGGAGCAGTGATCGGGACCTGTGCGGTGCTGCTCACCGCATGTGGGTCGACCACCACCGAGAACTCCGGAGTCGGTGATCCTGCGCTTCCGCTGCACTACGCCACCGTCTTCGGCGTCTCGTCGTTCGATCCGCACAAGACGCGGATCACGAGTGACGCCACCATGCTCAACATGGTCTACGACCGCCTCGTCCACCGTGACGCAGCCGGCCAACCGATCCCAGGGCTCGCCGAGTCGTGGGAGATCGACGAGACCACGCTGACACTCCACCTGCGTGACGGTCTGACTTTCTCCAGTGGCGCCGCCCTCGGCGCCGATGCTGTGGTCGCCAACCTCCGACGTGCTCTCGAGCCCGACTCGATCACGGCACCCATGCTGGCCGGCGTGGTCGGGGTCGACGCAACGGACGACCGCACGGTCGTGCTGACCTTCGACGGTCCGGGCGCGCAGTACGTGCTGGCGTTGTCCGACCTTGCTGGGATGATCGTCGACCCGGACGCATTCGGAAGTCCGGAGAAGGACACCCAACTCGCGCTCACACCCGCCGGTGCAGGGCGCTACGTCCTCGCGGAGTCCCGACCGGGTGCCGAGTACGAGTTCACCGCCAGAGCGGATTATTGGGACCCCGACGCGATCGGCACCGAAACCTTCGTCTGGACCGTGATGACCGATCCGCAGGCGCGTCTGAGCGCCGTGTCGGCAGGGGACATCGATGTCGCAATCACCACGCCGTTGACGATCGACGCAGCCGAACAGCAGGGTCTTCGGGTGGAGACAGCACTTCGGCTCGACCACATGGCGCTCAACTTCAACCGGAACCGCAGCGAGTTCGGCAACCTCGAGGTGCGCAAAGCCATCGCTCACGCGATCGACCGCCGGGCCATCGCGGACACAGCGATGGAGGGTCACGCCGAAGCGGCCACGCAGAATTTTCCGGAGGACTACTTCGCGTACGACCCGGATCTCGCCGACGACTATCCGTACGATCCCGACCGGGCACGACAGCTGCTGTCCGATGCGGGCCTGCCGGAAGGATTCTCGTTCACGGCCATCCTGCTGAATCTGCCCGAGAACGTGCAGGTGGCGCAGATCGTGCAACAACAACTCGCGCAGGTCGGCATCGAGATGAAACTCGAACCGTTGCCTCCGTCGGATGCGTCACCGACCTTCTACCGGGGGGACGCCGACGCATTCCTCACGACCTTCACCGGCCGCTCCGATCCGGCGCTGTTGCTGTCCGCTCTCTACGGAGAGAATTCACCCCAGAACCCCTCCCGTACCACTGCGCCGGGATTCCAGGAGGCGCTCGACTCCGCGAACCGCGAGACCGACCTGCAGACCCGTGGGGACAAGCTCGGAGAGGTCTCGAAAACCGCCATGGACAACGTCCTCGCCGTGCCCTTGGTGTTCTTCGAACTCGGCTCGACGCTCACCGACCAGGTCGTCGGATACGAGACGAACCTGTTGATCGATGAATGGCGCGGCGTCGGCATCGCCGCTTCCTGACCGGACGACCGCTCCAGAAACTAAGGAATTCCATGTCCCGTAAGTCGTTGACCTCGGTCGCCGCTGCCTTCGCGACCGCACTGCTTCTCGCCGGCTGCGGAACGTCGGCTGCAACCGACGCCACCGCAGAGATCGACCCCCGGGCGACCGTGCGTTATGCCACGACGTATGGCGCGTCGTCCTTCGATCCCCACAAGACTCGGATCACCAGCGACTCGACGATGCTGAATCTCGTCTACGACCGACTGGTACATCGCGACCGGAATGCAGATCCGGTGCCCGGGCTTGCCGAATCCTGGGAGTTCTCCGAGGACGGATCGACTCTGACGTTGAACTTGCGCCAGGATGTCACCTTCTCGGACGGCACGCCGCTCGACGCATCCGCCGTGGTGGCGAACCTCCGCCGCGCACTCGAACCCGACTCGATCACGGCTGCGATGCTCGCGGGTGTCGAGTCCGTGGAGGCGACCGACGCACACACCGTGGTGCTCCGCCTGAACGGCCCCGGCGGGCAACTCGTCCTCACGTTGTCGGATCTTCCGGGAATGATCGTCAACCCCAACGCTTTCGGAGATCCGGACAAGGACGCTGCGCTCGTACTCGACCCGGCAGGGGCCGGCCGGTACACGGTGGTCGAATCTCAGCCGGGGGCTCAGTACCGTTTCGCTGCGCGCGACGACTACTGGGACCCGGAAGCGGTACAGGCCGAGGGGTTCGAATGGGTAGTCATGACAGATCCTCAGACGCGTGTGAACGCCGTCGCTTCCGACCAGCTCGATGCCGCGATGGCGACGCCGATGTCACTCGACCCCGCCGACCAGCAGGGCCTGCAGACGTACGTCCAGACGAGCCTCAACAACTACGTCCTCAATCTGAACCGAACCCGGAGCGAGTTCGGCAAGCTCGAAGTACGACAGGCGCTCGCTCACGCAGTGGACCGCGAATCGGTGGTGGAGACGGCACTCGAGGGGCACGGTGAGCCCGCGAGCCAGAACTTCCCGGTGGGATACTTCGCCCACAACGAGGCCCTCGACGGTCAGTATGCCTTCGATCCCGACAAAGCGAAGCAACTGCTCGGTGACGCAGGAGTACCGGGCGGATTCTCCTTCGTCGCAGGCGTTTCCAACCTCCCCGAAAACCAGATGATCGGTCAGATCCTGCAGGAACAGCTCGCACGTGTCGGCATCACCATGGAGATCCGCTCCATGACACCGACGGACCTCAATCCCGCGTTCAATCGCGGTGAACTCGATGCCATCCTCACCACGCTCGTCGGTCGTGCGGACCCCTCCCTGCTCCTGACCTCGTTCTACGGTCAGGAATCTCCCCAGAACCCCTCCCGCGACGCGATCCCCGGCTTCCGGGAAGCCATGGAAGCGGCCAACCGCGCTACCGACCCGGAGGAACGCGCTGTGCTGCTCGGCGAGGTGAACGCCGTGGTGATGAACCACGCGGCGATGCTGCCGATCGCCTTCGCCGAACTCGGTGCCGTTGCCTCGGACCGGTTGGTGGGTTACGAGCCCAATCGGGTGGTCGACGAATGGCGTGGTGTCGGCGTG
This sequence comes from Rhodococcus sp. BUPNP1, assembly GCF_002215235.1. NCBI lineage: Bacteria > Bacillati > Actinomycetota > Actinomycetes > Mycobacteriales > Nocardiaceae > Rhodococcus > Rhodococcus sp. BUPNP1. Next base: position 35,826 of record NZ_NERM01000010.1, on the reverse strand, counting down.
GCCGCCCCGTGACGTACCGCCCGACGGACAGCCTCGCGGCCGTGATCACACACGGATCGTGAATCGAAGGAGCACAGAATGTTTCGACTCATCGGACAGCGGCTGCTGGCGGTCGTCCCGTTGCTGATGATCGCCACGGCCATCACCTTCGGTCTGATCTTCCTGATTCCCGGCGATCCGGCACACCGGATCGCCGGGGAGTCGGCGACACCTCAGCAGATCGAGACGGTCCGTGAGGAGCTCGGCCTCGACCAGCCGGTCCTCGTGCAGTACTTCGACTTCCTGTTCGGACTGGTGCGCGGCGATCTCGGTACGAGTTTCACGTACCAGGCCCCGGTGCTGGAGATGATCGTCGATCGTCTCCCCGTGACGTTCTCGTTGGCGATGGTGGCCGTGGTCGTGGCGCTTCTCGTGGGTATTTCGGCAGGAATCATCGGAGGAAGCAGGCCCGGAAGTTGGCAGGACCGTGCCACCGGCGTGGGGTCGACACTCGGCGTCGCTACACCCAACTTCGTCCTGGGTCTGCTCCTCGTGCTCGTCTTCTCCCTGACGCTGCGGGTTCTTCCCGCCACCGGATACACCCCGCTCGCGAAGGGGTTGTGGCCGTGGCTCAGCCACCTGCTGTTGCCGGCGATCGCCCTGGGGTTGGCCGCGGCCGCCGAGATCGCACGCCAGCTACGCAGTTCCATGATCGAAGTGATGCAGCAGGACTACGTTCGCACCGCCACCGCCAAGGGCCTGAGTCGTCGCAGTGTCCTGTGGAAGCATGCCTTGAAGAATGCCTTCATTCCGACGGCGACGGTCCTGGGCATGCAGATCGCGTTCCTGCTCGGCGGCACGGCCGTCATCGAGTCCGTCTTCGGCCTGAAAGGTCTCGGGGATTTCGCGGTGCAATCGGTGCTCTCGGGAGACCTTCCCGCCATCCAAGGAGTCGTGATCTTCGGCGTGTTCGCCACTGTGATCATGAGTCTGCTCGTCGACATCTCCTACGGCTACCTCAATCCGAGAACAAGGAGCGCCGCATGAGCGACATCACCGTCTCGACGAAGCCGGCAGACGACAGGATCGTAGCCGTCGGCGAATCCCCACGTCACAGGTTCTTTCGCCGATTCCGGAACCGTCCGGGAGCCGTGGTCGCTGCCGTCTTTCTCGTCCTCGTCGCGGTTCTCGGACTACTTGCGCCCCTGATTGCTCCGCACGACCCGATCGTGCAGGAGCTGACCGCACGTCGGCTGCCTCCGTTGTCCGACGGATATCTGCTCGGCACCGACAATCTGGGTCGTGACACGCTGTCCCGGTTGCTCTACGGTGCGCGTGTCGCAGTCTCGGCGGCGCTCATCTCGGTGTCGGTCGGACTGCTCATCGGTGTCGTGCCTGCCCTGATCGCCGGGTTCCTCGGCGGCTGGTGGGACACGATCCTCTCTCGGGTCGCCGATGCATTTCTCAGCTTCCCCCCATTGCTGCTGGCGATGGCCATCGTCGGCGTGATGGGCACCAACCTCACCAACGCGATGATCGCGATCGGAATTGTGTTCGGTCCCAGATTCTTCCGCGTGGTACGCGGGGCTGTGATCGGAGTACGCGAGAGCACCTTCATCGAGGCCTCCCGCAGTATCGGCACTCCGACCGCGCGGATCGTGCGCATGCATGTACTCCCGCACACGCTGTCCCCTTTGATCGTCCAGATCAGCCTGGCGTGCGGGTTCGCGTTGCTCGCCGAGTCGTCGCTCAGTTTTCTCGGGCTGGGTGTCCAGCCGCCCGAGGCGAGTTGGGGTCGCATGCTCGCAGAAGGGCGCGAAGCGTGGAACTACACGGCCTGGCCGGTGGTGATTCCAGCCCTGATGATCATCTTGGCCGTTCTGGCCTGCAACACCCTCGGTGACGGCATCCGTGACTCGGTGGGCCGCGAGAACCGGAGTGAACGATGACCGAACCATTGCTGCGCGTCGACGGTCTCGGCGTCGAGTTTGCGACCGGTTCCGGCTGGACATCGGTCCTGCAGGACGTCTCCTTCGATGTGGCGGCCGGCGAACTCGTCGGGCTCGTCGGTGAATCCGGCTCCGGCAAATCCGTCACCTGCTCGTCCGTCCTACGACTGTTGCCGGCGAATCAGTCCCGCATCGTCTCCGGCGGTATCCGGTTCCGCGGACGTGATCTGCTGACGATGCCGGATCGCGAACTCGCGGACGTACGCGGCAACGACATCGCGATGATCTTCCAGGAACCGATGACGAGTCTGAATCCGGTCTTCACGGTCGGGGACCAGATCTCCGAAGTGGTGCGGCGACACCGAGGCGTGAACCGGAAGGCGGCGCTGGCGCGCGCCGTAGAGGTGCTCGACCTCGTCGGTATCCCGAATGCGACCCGCCGAGTGCGTCAGTACCCGCACGAGTTCTCGGGTGGTATGCGCCAGAGGGTCATGATCGCGATGGCGCTCGCGTGTGAACCGTCCCTTCTCATCGCGGACGAACCCACGACGGCACTCGACGTCACCATCCAGGCTCAGGTGCTCGACCTGATCAGGGACATGGCAGAACGGTTCGAGATGGGCGTGTTGTTCGTGACACACGACCTCGGGGTGGTGGCCGATCTGTGCACCGAGGTGGTGGTCATGTATGCCGGACAGGTGGTCGAGAAGGCCCGCACCGAAGAACTGTTCGCGGCTCCGAAGCACCCGTACACACAAGGTCTGCTGCGGTCGGTCCCGACCATCGACGGTCGCAGCGACCTGCACACCATCCCCGGCGCTCCGCCCGCCCCCGGATCGATGCCGAGGGGGTGCCGCTTCGGACCGCGCTGTGCGCATCGCCGCGACGAATGCGATGCCGTGATACCGCTCCACGCGCTGGAGAACGAGCGCATGTCTCGCTGTGCACGGGTGACCGATCTGATGCTGGAGGGAAACCGATGACCGTCGAACTCGCCGACGTCGAGACGAAGCAACCATTGCTGACGGTGCGTGGGCTGCGCGTGGAGTTCCCCGTCGGTCGCCGAACGGCGCGCCGGAAGCAGATGGTGCGCGCCGTGGATGAGGTCGATTTCGACATCTTCCCCGGTGAGACGTTCGCCTTGGTCGGTGAGTCGGGTTCGGGCAAGTCGACGACGGCCCGTGGAATCCTGCGGCTCGTCGATGTCGCTCAGGGATCCGTCGTGCTCGACGGTGTAGACGTGACCGCACTGAGCAGAAGTGAACTCCGCACCGCCAGACGCCATATGCAGATGGTCTTCCAGGATCCCTATTCCTCGTTGGATCCCTCGCACACGGTCGGGGATGCGATCGCCGAGCCCCTGGAGGTACATACCGATCTCTCCGATGAGGACCGACGCCGCAAGGTCGGTCGGCTGCTCGAGCAGGTCGGTTTGCGCGCGGAGCACGCCGATCGGTATCCCTACGAGTTCTCCGGTGGACAGCGCCAGCGCATCGCCATCGCGCGTGCCATCGCCGTGGAACCGAAGTTGGTGATCGCGGACGAGGCCGTCAGCGCGCTCGACGTCTCGACGCAGAATCAGGTCATCGCGCTGCTCGAACAGCTCTCCGCGGAACTGGGCATCGCCTACCTGTTCATAGCGCACGATCTGGCGGTGGTGCGTCACATCGCCCACACCACGGCCGTGATGTATCTCGGGCGAATCGTCGAATGGGGACCGACGGAACGTCTGTTCACCGAACCGGCGCATCCGTACACGCAAGCGTTGCTGTCCGCGGTCCCCGTCCCGGACCCGGGACGGCAACGCCGCCGAGAGCGCATTCGCCTGAGTGGAGAACTGCCCGATCCGGCGAACCCGCCGACAGGGTGCGCCTTCAGCACCCGTTGCCCACTGGTCATGCCGGTGTGCCGGGAGAGTCGACCGGCTGTCACAGAAGTGGCAGGAGGGGGACAGGTCGCCTGCCACTTGCACTCATCAGAACAACGGCCCGCCTCCGAAGATGTCCCGGTGTGAATCGGGTTGGTTGCCTTCGACGTCCACGATGCCGTAGTCGAGCGCGGTCTCTGCGGTGATGACGGTGCGACCGCTGCGCGCGTTCACCTCGGGATCGGCCGCCAGCGCGACGATCACCCGTCCGATGAACTCCGGTGTCTCGGCGTTGGCCAGCGAGAAGCCCTCGAAGTTGTCGATGCCGCGGGCGAGCATGGCCTCGTTCTTCACCAGTCCCGGCCACAGCGACAGGGTGGTCACCCCGGTGCCCCGGAGTTCGACGGCCATGTCGGCGGCCATCTTGTCCAGGCCGGCCTTCGACATGCCGTACAGCACCGAATGCAGGTAGCCGCGGGTGCCGAACGACGAGATATTGATGATCATCCCGCTGTTGCGCGGCACCATCAGTTGCACGGCTTCGACGGAGGCGACGTAGTGCGCGCGGAGACCGACGCCGATCAGGCTGTCCCAGTCGCTGATCGGACGCTTCCAGAACGGTTCGGAGAAACCTGCGAACCCCGGCGGTGACGCCCACACGTTGTTGACGAGCAGGTCGAGGCGGGAGTCCTGCTCGTCGGCGATCCGGCCGAACAGTTCGTGGATCTGTGCGTCGTCGCGGTGGTCGCACTGCACGGTGATACCTCGTCCGCCGCGTTCGGTGACCTCCGCCGCGGTGCGGTCGAGTGGTCCGTCGACGCCGACGGGGCCGCGGGCGGTGACGTAGACGGTCCAGCCGTCGGAGCCGAGCGCGCACGCGATGCCCTTGCCGACGCTGCGACTCGCGCCGGTGACCAGCGCGACCTTCGGTTCTGTCATCACTGCACCACTTCCACATCGTCGGTGAGGGCCCGCTGGATCGACCACAACACCTTCACGTGGCAGCGGGAGATCTTCCATTCGCCGTTCTCGACCACGTAGTCGTCGTCGTAGTCGAGCGCGGTGACCCGTTCGGTGCGGGCACGCAGATCCACCTGCCGGAACCGCAGCGTCCAGGCGCCGGTCGCGGTGTCGGGCCCGGTCAGGTGGATGCTCGGATGCATGCCGTGATGCATGTCGAGCACGACGTAGCGGTCGTCGACCCGTTCGAGAGCGATCCGGGAGTAGATGTCGACCAGGGCGTCGGCGTCGTCGAAGCTACCCAGCGCCGGCCCGTAGTAGATGTCGGCACCCTCGGCGACGAAGCACCTGCGCATCGCCTCCGGATCCTTGGCGTCGCACGCCCGGAAGTAGCGATGCTTGAGCATCCTGATCTCTTCGAGGGCTTCGAGCCGGGCCAGCCGTTGTTCGACGGTGTCCATCGGGGTGCCTTCCGGTCGGGGACGAACGGTGTCCCGGACCCTAGCCCGCAACCGCGAGACCGGAGGAGCGATGCTCCCACTCACCGGGCGGACGCACGCGTCTCAGCCCTTCAGCTTCCATTCCGCGAGATCGACTGCGGTGGAGATCGCTTCGAGCAGCACGGTCATGCGTTCGGCCGGACCCGGCGCGGCGAGAACCGCATAGCGGTCCGCTTCCCCCATCGGCACGTACCGGGCGAGCGCGAACAGTCGCGCCCCGGGATCCTCCGGCAACTCGGTAGTGGCGGGAGGCAGTGGAGCCCGGCCACCGGTGAGACGGTCGAGCACCCCGTACAGTCGGCCCATCGGCCCGGTGATCGCGGCGAAATCCACCGGCCCCGAATCGGTGTCGGGCCAGGGCTCCACCTCGGCGAGGGGATAGGGGTCGTCGGGAAGCCAGCGGGTGATGCGAATGCGTTCTTCCGCAATGCATTCGAGTTCACGGCGACCCGCACCGACCTCGGTGTCGACCATGATCCGCGCGACAGTACCGATGTCGTGTCGCTGCTCGCCTCCGCCCACCTCGTGTCCTCGGGCGATGAGGACGACTCCGAAGCGGGGGCCGTCCGGCGATGCCGTGCAGTCCTGGACGAGCTGCTGATATCTCGGCTCGAAGATGCGCAACGGCAGGTCGGACCCGGGAAGCAGTGCGGTGCCGAGCGGGAACATGGGAAGTGTCGGCATCAGGGCATCCTCAGGCGCGGGGTCGGGGGAGCGGGGATCGGTTCGTCACGAGCGATCTCGGTGAGCAGATGATCGACCCAACTCGCGAGGCCGTCGATGTCGAGCCGGTAGGGCGGTTCGTCCTCGTAGTGCCGCACCCGCGCCTGTCCCTGCTTCAGCAGCGACGCCGCGCCGGTGGGGTTGCCCCGGAGCAGGTGGGTCAGCCCCACGGCGAGCTGGGCGAGGCCCTGCCAGAGGGGACGTTCCTCGGGTGGTGCCTTCTTCCACATCGCCTCGAAGACCTCGTGGGCATGGAACGGAAAACCGTGGTCGAGGAGACGCTGACCTTCGGCGATGGTCTCCTCGACATCCAGATCGAGGTCTTCGGGAACACGTTCGACGCCTTCCTCGCCCGGCGGCAACGGACGCCCCAGGGCGTCGCGCGGACGCGCGTTCTGCGGCCTGCCGTCGGGTGTGCGGTCCCGGTCCGTCATGTCGCCAGCCTAGACGAACGGCCGCTTCGGGAAGGGATCACTGGTGTCGCAGAACGCCGCTCCGACCCTCGTGCGAGGGCCTGCGCATCCGGGACAGCTGCGCCGACAGTTCCCGGACGAAAGCGCCGACGGTGCCCGGTGCGACGCGGAGGTCGGGACCGGGGAGGAAGAGGTACCGGCCGTCGCCCACGACGTCGAACCAGCCGATGTCGGCGACGGGTGTGTACCCCGGGTTCGAGTACCGCAGGATGCGGATGCTGCCGGTGGCCGAGCGTTCGCGACGCAGCAACCGGCGCAACGACTCTGCGTGCGTGCCACCCGCCGGACGACGGACAGTGCCGAACTCGGACGGCTCGAGCACATCCCGGCTCGGCGCGGTGCGTGCCGGTTCGCGGCCCGCCGCCACAACCGGCAGGTGTCCGACGATCGCACCCGCGAGATCGGTGGTCGTGGTGATGCGGATGTCGGCCGCGGCGGGAGCCTGGCGGGCGAGGACGGCCTGCTCGCCGGTCGCGGCGGCGCGGACGAAGACCTCGCAGACGGGGTCGGTGGAGCGGCTGTAGACCTCCACCGCGACCTCCCCGGTGAGCAGGATCCGCATCGCATCGTCGAGGGCAGGATCGGGTCTCTCGTGCAGCCACGCGCGAGCGGCCTGCAGGTTCGCGGCGTGCTCGTCCTCCCACATCGCCGAGGTGCGATAGCGCAGAGGGAAGGGGAACTCGTCGCCACCCGCGGCGGTCCACGACGCGAGGAATCGATCGGGTGTCAGATGCTGGTCCACAGTGCTCAGGCCCCCAGAACCGGTGGGGCGGTGTCGGGCAGCGACCCGATCAGTTCGTTCCCGTTCTCGCCGGTGACGAGATAACCGGCCGCGCGTTTGTCCTGTTCATCGCCGCGGGACGAGGCGGGGGCCATGCCGGGCATCATGCCGAACGGGCGGACACCGGCACCGCGAGTCGCGGCGGCACCGGGCTGAGCCGCAGTACCGCCGGTGGGTGCGGCTCCCGCGACGAGCGGAGCCGAACCCGCGGGCGATGCGCCACCGGCCGACCCGACGCCACCGGCGCCCGGTAGCCCACCTCCGACACCTGCACCCGATCCGGAGGACGGTGAGCCATACGACTGACCGGTCGGGCTTCCCAGGGCGCCGCTCGCTGACGGGGTGGTGGATGCAGGAGTGGTCGCCGCAGGATCGTTCGAGCCCGCCCTGCCTGCCGAATCCGAACCTTCCGACCGGCCGTCCGTACCTTCACCGGACGTCGATGCGTCCGTACGGTTCTCCACTTCCGTGGCGGTCTGCCCACCCGGACGTTCTCCGTCCCCGGCCGGGATTCCCGTCGGGTCGCCGGCGGTCCGGGCGCCGCCGACACCTGGTGTGCCGTAGCCCTGGGGAACGAATGCTTCGGTGGCGCGACTCGTGGTGGCGGCATACGGGGAGGGCAGGACCGGAACCGCCGTGCCGGAATCGCGGTAGTACGGCTTGTAGAGGGCTTCTATCACCCGCACGGCCTGGGCGCGAACGGCCTCTTCCTGCCGGGCGGCGGCAGCACCCGCGACGGGATCGAGCGCGTACAGGACCGACGACGTGTTCACCGTGGGGGGAGGCACGGACGCTCGCACCCGTTCGCCGACGTCGGCGGCGATGCGGAGTTTCTCGGACGTCGCGCGTGCGGCATCGGACAACTGTTGTGCGGATTCGCCGAATCGCACCGTCGCGTCCATCGCGGCCTCGGCCGCCGGACCCTCCCAGTGCCGGCCGATGAGCTTGCGGATCATCAGCGTTCCCCACGCGACGGTGAGGCTGAAACCCTTTCCGAGTTCGGCCCATTCGGTGGCCAGGGTGGTCATCGCGACGGGGTTGATGCTCTGGGCGAGCCGGTGGATGTCGGCATGCTCCATGCCGTGGAAGTTCTCGAACGCTGCGATGTATTCGGGATCGACTCCCGCGTCGATGCGCGCGGCGAGCGTGTCGTAGTTGGACTGCCGTCGGGAGACGGAATCGGGGACCGGGGCGTCGACCCCGAGCGACACCAGTAGTCGGTCGACGACGTTGTCATTCGTGGACATGGACGACAGCTCCCCCTCGATGCTCTCGCGTCTCGAGGAGTCGACGGCGGCGCGATATCCCCCTGCCCACGTAGATCCCCCCGATCCGATGGTGGCGACGATGCTAACGCACGGCACCGACCAGACGCAGGGCAAGATCGGCATACAGGTCGCTGATCGTCGCGGCGTCGTCGTAGCGGCCCGAGGGATACCAGCGACAGACGTCGACGCAGAGCGACATCAGCGCGAGGGTGACACCTTCGGCGTCCGGGAGGGTGAACTCGCCCGAGACGTGGCCGGCGTCCACGACACTCCGCACGACCTGCGTGGTCTGCCGTCGTAGTCCGACGATCGTGCGGTAGTGCTCGCGGTCGAGCGCGGCCAGTTCGTACTGGATCACCCGGCTCCACTGGTGGTTCTCCGCCTGCCAGGCGGCGAAGCGCCCGATGACGGAGGCGAGCCGGTCGGACGGCTCGGCGTCGGGGCGGTCGGCGTTCTCGAGGACCTGCAGGGCGAGGGCGTGGCCCTCGTAGGCGATGGCGAAGAGCAGCTCTTCCTTGGACGCGTAGTGCGGATACATCGCGGCGGGACTCATACCGAGTCGCGCCGCGATCCGGCGGGTCGTGGTGCCGCCGTAGCCGTGCTCCGCGAACTCTTCTATCGCGGCCGTGCGGATGCGAGCAGCGGCCTTGGATCCGCCGACGACGTCGTCCCATGCATCACTCACGAGGGCGCTTCCGTTCTGTCCGGTTGGTGTTGACAAGCCCGCTACGGCATCGCACGATAAGCGAGCGCTTAGAAATAAGCCAGTGCTTATCGACTTGGTAACGGTGGGTGCGACGCGGGGTCCTCTCCGCGCTGCAATGCCTGCGGCAACATAGGATCCGCCGAAGAGAAGAATAGGACCTGGCTCTGAAAGGCAGTGCTGTCCAATCAAATTGGATACAGGCTGTTTGGTGGATGAGAAGGCGGTCGGCTATACAGTTCCTGTAGGCCCCGTCACAGCGAGGAGATGACGTATGTCCGTGCTCGACCGCTTCCGTCTCGACGGCCGCGTTGCCATCGTCACCGGCGCCTCTTCGGGCCTCGGTGTCGCATTCGCCCGAGGGCTGGCCGAGGCAGGGGCCGACGTCGTGCTCGCCGCACGTCGCGTCGACCGTCTCGAGGAGACCGCCGCGCTGGTCCGGGAGGCCGGACGGCAGGCCGTCACGGTCGAGACCGACATCGCCGATCCCGAACAGGCGCAGCGCATGGTCGACCATGCGGTCGAGCAGCTCGGCCGGGTGGACATCCTCATCAACAATGCCGGTATCGGCACCGCCGTCCCCGCGACGAAGGAGACCCCCGAGCAGTTCCGGCAGGTCATCGACATCAACCTGAACGGATCCTATTGGGCGGCACAGGCCGTCGGCCGTGTGATGCAGCCCGGTAGCTCGATCGTCAACATCTCGTCGGTCCTCGGCCTCACCACGGCCGGCCTGCCGCAGGCCGCGTACTCGGCCAGCAAGGCGGGCGTCATCGGCCTCACGCGCGACCTGGCCCAGCAGTGGGGAGCGCGCAAGGGGATCCGCGTCAACGCCATCGCCCCCGGCTTCTTCCACACCGAGATGACGGACGAGTACCAGCCCGGCTACCTCGACTCGATGAAGCCGCGAATCATCCTCGGCCGGACCGGGGATGCCGAGGAGATCGCAGCCACTGCGGTCTGGCTGGCGTCCGACGCCTCCGCCTACGTCACCGGTCAGACCATCGCCGTGGACGGCGGACTCACCATCACCTGACGGCACCACCCATCCCCCTACGGAGGAACGCTATGAGCACACAGCCCCGCACTGCCATCGTCACCGGAGCCGCACGCGGTATCGGCGCAGCCGTCGCGAAGCGGCTCGCCGGCGACGGCTACCAGGTCGCCGTCCTCGACCTCGACGAATCTGCCTGCAAGGACACCGTTTCGGCTATCGAGTCCGCCGGCGGCAAGGCGCTCGCCGTGGGTGCCGACGTCGCCGACGAGAAGTCCGTCGCCGCTGCCGTCGAGAAGGTCGCCACCGAACTCGGCGAGCCCACCGTCCTGATCAACAACGCCGGCATCACCCGCGACAACCTGCTGTTCAAGATGACGGTCGAGGACTGGGACGCCGTCATGAACGTGCACCTGCGTGGCGCCTTCCTCATGACGCGTGCCGTCCAGAGCTACATGGTCGACGCCAAGTTCGGTCGCATCGTCAACCTCTCGAGCACCTCGGCCCTCGGCAACCGCGGCCAGGTCAACTACTCCGCTGCCAAGGCCGGCATGCAGGGCTTCACGAAGACCCTCGCGATCGAGCTGGGCAAGTTCGGTGTCACCGCCAACGCCATCGCGCCGGGTTTCATCGCCACCGAGATGACCGCCGCGACCGCCGAGCGTCTCGGCCTGTCGTTCGACGACTTCAAGTCGAACATCGCAGCCAACATCCCGGTCGGCCGTATCGGCGAGGTCGACGACATCGCCCACACCGCATCGTTCCTCGCGTCCGAGGGCGCAGGCTTCGTGTCCGGTCAGGTCATCTACGTGGCCGGTGGCCCGAAGGCCTGATCCCCTTCCGTACGACCGCGGCGCCGCGTCCCATCCGGGACTGCGGCGCCGCGGTCGTTTTTGTTGCGGATCGAACGGAACGACCCGACCGTGTCGGTCGCCGCGGTTAACCTCTCCGGCATGAGCGAGAAGGTCAAGGGACCCCAGTCGTATTTTCCGTCGATCGAGCAGAAGTACGGACGCCCGATCGAGGAGTGGAAGAACATGATCCGAGCGTCGGATCTTGCCAAACACATGGAGCTCGTGAACTGGCTGAAGCAGGAACACGGGATGGGTCACGGGCACGCCAACGCTCTCGTCGCCCACACTCTGAAGGAACAGAAGTCCGAGTGACGAGAGCGTCCGACTACGCCAACCGCGGGGGTGCGGTGCGGTAGGTCGCGGGGGTGGCGCTGAGCCGGATCGGGTTGGCGATCTGACGAAGCGGAGCCTCCCGGTCGGGATCGTCGATCGACACCACCGGCGACAGGCCGAGCCGTTCGGCGAGCGCGACCGCGTCGGCGATGTCGTTGAGCGGACCGCACGGCACCCGGGCTGCGGTCAGAGCATCGAACCACGCGTCGGCCGTCTTGGCCGAGAGCAACTCGTTGATGAATTTTGTCAGCTCCTCCCGATTCGCGACGCGGGCGGTGTTCGTGGTGAACCGCTCGTCGGTGGCGAGTTCGGGCGCGCCGAGAACCTCGACCAGCGAAGCGAATTGACGGTCGTTACCGACGGCGAGGACGAACGGCCGGTCGGCGGTGTGGAACACCTCGTAGGGCGCGATGCTCGGATGACGATTGCCCATGGCCTTCGGCACCACACCCGCCGCGACGTAGCCCGACGACTGGTTCGCCAGCGCCGACAACAGCGACGACAACAGGTTGACCTCGACGCGCTGGCCCTCGCCGGTGCGGTCGCGGTGCCGCAGGGCTGCGAGGATGCCGAGCGCAGCGTGCATTCCGGTGATGATGTCGACCACGGCGACACCGACCTTGGTGGGTGTCGTCGGGTCGGGCCCGGTGATGCTCATCAGGCCGCCGACGGCCTGGATGAGCAGGTCGTAGCCGGGCAGGTTGTTGTGTCCGCCGAAGCCGGTGATCGAGGTGTAGACGATGTCGGGGTTGAGTTCCCGGACCTGCTCGTATCCGAGCCCGAGCCGGGTCATCGTGCCGGGCAGGAAGTTCTCGACGACGACATCGGCGCGGGCGACGAGATCGCGTGCCTGTTCGAGTCCTTCGTCGGTGGTCAGGTCGATGGCCACCGATTTCTTGTTGCGGTTGACGCCGAGGAAGTAGGTCGACTCGTCGCCGACCCAGGGCGGTCCCCAGTGCCGGGTGTCGTCCCCGAAGCCGGGGCGTTCGATCTTGACGACCTCCGCTCCGAGGTCGGCGAGCAGCATGGTGGCGTAGGGACCGGCGAGCACGCGACCGAAGTCGGCGATCACCAGCCCGGCCAATGCTCCGGTCGTGTTCGCCGCTGTTGCGTTCGTTTCGGCCATGTTCTGATTGCTCACCGGAAGGCCGCCTCACCGGTCAGGGCCTTGCCGATGGTCAGCTGGTGGACCTCGGAGGTGCCCTCGTAGGTCAGCACCGATTCGAGGTTGTTGGCGTGACGGATGACGGGGTACTCGAGCGTGATTCCGTTGGCGCCGAGGATGGTCCGGCATTCGCGGGCGATCGCGATGGCCTCGCGCACGTTGTTGAGCTTGCCGAGGCTGACCTGCTCCGGGGCGATCTCGCCGCGGTCCTTGATGCGGCCGAGGTGGTAGGCGAGCAGGTGGCCCTTGCCGACCTCGAGCGCCATGTCGGCGATCTTGGCCTGGGTGAGCTGGTAGCCGGCGAGCGGCTTGTCGAACACCTCGCGGGACTGCGAGTACTCGATGGCGGTCTCGAGGCAGTCGCGGGCTGCGCCGATGGCACCGAAGACGATGCCGAAGCGGGCCTCACCGAGCGAGGTCAGCGGTCCGCGCAGACCCTTGGCCTTCGGCATCATCGCCGAGGAGGGCAGACGCACGCCGTCGAGGACGAGCTCCGAGGTGACCGAGGCCCGCAGCGACAGCTTGGAGTGGATCTCCGGTGCGGAGAAGCCGGGGGTGTCGGTCGGGACGACGAAGCCGCGGATGCCCTTGGCGCCTTCTTCGAGGTCGGTCTGCGCCCAGACGACGGCGACGTCGGCGATCGAGCCGTTGGTGATCCACATCTTGGTGCCGTTGAGGATCCAGTCGTCACCGTCGCGCTTGGCGTTGGTGCGCATCCCGGCGGGGTTGGAGCCGAAGTCGGGCTCGGTCAGACCGAAGCAGCCGATCGCCTCGCCGGCGGCCATGCGGGGGAGCCATTCCTGCTTCTGCTCCTCGCTGCCCCAGTGATGGATGGAGAACATCGCCAGCGAGCCCTGCACGGACACGAGGCTGCGGATGCCGGAGTCGACGGCCTCGAGTTCGAGGCAGGCCAGACCGTAGGCGGTGGCGCTCATGCCGGCGCAGCCGTAGCCGTCGAGGTGCATGCCCAGCACACCCAGCTGTCCGAGTTCCTTGGCGAGCTCGCGTGCCGGGAGCTTCGCTTCCTCGAACCACTGGGCCACGTGCGGGCGGATGCGCTCGTTGCCGAACTTGCGGACGGTGTCGCGGATGTCGATCTCCTCCTGCTCGAGCAGGGAGTCGAGGGCGAACAGCTGGGTGAGCGACTGAGCGTTGGACATGGCCTTCTCCGGTGGTCGAGGAAACGTTTGTCAGAACGATTGCGAGAACGTTTGCACGATCGATTGCATGGCCTACGCTAAAGGCATGCTCCGGGCGCGTCAACCCGGAACACGAACTCGATGCCGCACAAGCAGGAGAGCCGCATGCCCCGTCCCGACCGCGCCCCGACGCTCAAGGAGATCGCCGAGCGCGCCGGTGTCCACGTCTCGACGGCATCCCGCGTGCTGCGCCAGCCCGAACCGGTCGACGGCTGGTCGGACTCGGCCCTGCGGGTGCGGAAGGTCGCGGCCGAACTGGGATATCGCCCCAATCTGTGGGCGGCGAGCCTGCGGACCCGCAAGACCACGACCCTCGGTGTCGTCATGCCGCGACTCACCGACGGCGTGGTCGCCACGACCTACCAGGGCATCGAGGAAGCCGCCACGAAGGCGGGCTATTCGGTGCTGCTGTCGAGCCCACCCGATGATCTCGAGGCGCAACGTCGCGCCATCGCGCTGCTCGTGGGCCGGCAGGTCGACGGCCTGCTGCTGAGCAGCATGCACCTCCCGGGGCGTCCGTTCGTCGAATCGCTGGCACTCGGATCGCTGCCCATCCTCGCGGTCACCCGGCACGCCGACGCAGGGTTGCCGTTCGTGGTGGGCGACGACTACCGGGGCGGTGCGCTGGCCGCTCGCCACCTGCTCGACCGCGGTTATGACGACCTGGCGATCATCGCCGGCCCCGACCACGCGAGCACCGCCCGCGACCGCCGCGACGGCTTCGTCGACACCCTGAAGGAAGCATCGGTGTCGCTGCCGCCCGAACGGATCGTGCGGTCGAGCTTCGACGTCGCCGGGGGTGTGGAGACCGCGAGTGCGCTGCTGGATCGCCCCGATCGTCCCCGCGCGATCTTTGCGGTCAGCGACACCATCGCGATCGGCATTCTCGGTGTCGCCCGCGACCTGGGTCTGTCCATCCCTGGTGATCTCGCCGTGGTCGGTTACAACGACATCCCTGTCGTCGCGCAGCTGCCGGTTCCGCTCACCACAGTGCGGTCGCCCGCGCACGACATCGGGGTGACCGCCATCGAGCGGCTCCTCGAACTCGTGCGAAACGGAGAAACGGAATCGACGCGACTTCCCGTCGAACTCGTGGTGCGCGCCTCGAGCTGAGCGACCTCACCCGTTACCGCGGCCGCTGTTCCCGTTGCCGCTGTTCCCGTTCCCATTGCCGTTGTTGCCGTTGTGGTTGCCGCTGTTCCCCCGCGAATTGCCGTTCCCGTTGTTGTTGCCGGGTCCGCTGTTCCCGCGGGATTCGGGTTCGGACCTCGGAGGCCCGGCATCCGCCGACGGTGCGACAGGAGCAGGTACGACGGGCGGAACCACGGGGGTCTCGTCTGCTGTGCGCGCCGGGACGACCGTCGATTCGGGAGTCACCGGGAGCTCGGTGGTGGCCGGTACCCGTTCGGGCGTCGATGCGGACATGCCCGGTGTCCGGGTCTCCGGTGTGGCCGCCGGCGGGGAATCGCCCCGCCCGAATCCGAGCGCGAGACCGCCCACGGTGAGCGCTCCGACCAGCGTCAGACCCGCCGCGACGAGAACTCCACGGGAACGGTCCGTGCCTGCGGTGGTCGTCTGTCCGACAGCCATACCCGCCGGGAGGAGGGCTGTCGCCGCGCGGTCTCCGTCGGAATTCTGCAATGCCGCGAGCATCTCGTGCGCACTGCGGAACCGGTCGGAAGGCTCTCGTGCCATGGCCCGCTCGATCACTGCGACGAGCCCCGGATGGGCATCCGGGCAGAGTTCGGCGAGTGGCTGCGGCCGGTCGTGCGTGATGGCCCGTGCCAGCGCGAGGATGTTGTCCTCGGCGAACGGCCTCCGCCCGCACAGGGACTCGTAGCCGACGACCCCGACCGCGTACAGATCGTCCGTCACGGACGCGGGGTGTCCGGTGATGCGGTCCGGGCTCAGATAGGCGACGGTCCCCACGAGTTCACCGGTGCGGGTGAGGTCGTCGCCGACGCTCTTCGCGATACCGAAGTCGGCGACCTTGATCTCGCCGTTCTCCGCGATGAGCACGTTCGCCGGTTTGATGTCCCGGTGGAGGATCCCCGCCGCGTGCGCGGCGACGAGTGCCTCGAGAATTCCGGCGAGCACCGTACGCACCCGATCGGCGGGTAGGGGTCCGCGGGCGACGTCGTCGGCGAGGGTCCGCCCGGGGAGCCGTTCCATAACGATGTAGGGACGTCCGTCGTGTTCACCCGTGTCGTACACGGCGACGATGCGAGGGTGGTTCAGGGCCGCGGCGGCCCGGGCCTCGACCTCGAAACGACGTCGTACGTCCGGTCTGCTGCCGACCTCCCGTCCGAGCAGTTTGATGGCGACGGGCCGGTGGAGGCGGGTGTCCCAACCGTCGTGGATCTCGCCGCTGCCGCCGACGCCGAGCAGACCGCTCAGCTCGTAGCGGCCGTCGAGAACTTTGTGGACGGTCACAGGGGGACGGTAGCCGTTCGGAGGGGGAAGTAAACAAAATGCGCTGGTGGGAGGACGTGCATGCGAGCTTCATCCGTGATCTTCACCCGCTGCTCGTAACGCGTTTGTAATTCGTGCCGATCTCATGCCCGGGGAGAACCACGCTGCCGGAGGGTCTGGATGAAGACGATTGTGCGAGCCGGGATCGTCGCCGGCATGGCAGCTGCATCGATGGTGTGGCCGGTGTCCGCGATGAGTGAGCCGGGTAGCGAGCAGGGCATCCGATACGTCGCGCTCGGCGACTCGCGTGCCGCCGGACCCTACCTCGACGCAGCGGCGATGCTCAGCGGATGCGCCCGCGCGGACGCGGGATATCCGAACCTCGTCGCGGGTTCGTTGCAGACCGTCAGCTTCGTCAATGTCGCGTGTTCGGGTGCGCGCACCGAGCACATCACGTCCGTTCCGCAGCAGACGTCGACGGGATCGGTCCCGCCGCAGATCGACTCGGTCACTCCGGACACGAATCTCGTCACGCTGAGCATCGGTGGCAACGATGTCGGCTGGTCGGGGATCGTCTCTGCGTGCTACACCGACCTTCCGGGTGGCGACGCGCACTGCCGCACCGATCCGGGCACCACCTCGCGCATGGATGCCGCCCTGAGCGCGCTCGGACCGAAGGTCACCGCGACCCTCACCGCCGTCCAGCAACGCGCACCGCGCGCACGGGTTCTGCTGGTCGGGCACGGCGGTGTCTTCGGCAACCGGGGCTGCTGGCCCAACATCCCCACCAGCGATGCCGACGCATCCTTCGTGACGAACTTCTTCGTGCGGATGAACCGAGTACTCGCCCGGTCCGCCGGTGAGGCCGGCGCGGAATTCGTCGACGTCATGTCCGGCTCGGAAGGACACGATGCGTGTGCGCCCTCCGAGCAGCGCTTCTACGAGGGACGGCAGTCGCTGTCGCTGGCGAAGGCTCTGCATCCCACCGCTGTGGGGATGCGGCACATGGCGCAGCGGGTGGTGGGCGTCGTGCGGCGCTGAACGACTCAGCGCTGCTGCAGGTACTGCAGGACCGCGAGCACTCGTCGATGGCCGTCCATGTCCGGAGGAAGATCGAGTTTGATGAGGATCGACCGCACGTGCTTGGCCACCGCTGCATCGGTGACGATCAGTTTCGCCGCGATGGTCGAATTCGAACCACCTTCGGCCATGAGCGCGAGCACTTCGAGTTCGCGGTTGCTCAATCGTGACAACGGGCTGCGGTTCGTCGCAAGAAGCGTGCGCACCACTTCCGGGTCCACCACGGTGCCACCGGCAGCCACACGTTCGACGTCGGAGACGAACAGCTCGATCTCACCCACCCGGTCTTTGAGCAGATATCCGACACCGCCGGCCTCGGTGTCGATCAGTTCCGCAGCGTAGGCCGGTTGGATGTACTGACTGAGCACCAGAATCGGGAGCTCCGGGTATCGGCGTCGTAGGGACACGGCAGCCACGAGTCCTTCGTCGGTGTGTGTCGGTGGCATCCGCACATCGGTGATCGTCAGATCCGGGGCGTGGTCCTCGACGGCTTTGTCAAGACCGTCGACGTCGGTGACGGCCGCTACGACATCGTGTCCGAAACGCCGGAGGATCCCCACGACTCCTTCCCGGACGAGCAGGGAGTCCTCGGCGAGCACTATGCGTAGCGGTGGCACGGAATCTCCATTCGAAGTCGGGTACCTCCACCCGGAGGACTGTCGAGGGTGAATGTGCCGTCGAGTACGGCCAACCGATGACCGAGTCCATCGAGTCCTGTCCCACGCGCGGGGTCGGCGCCACCGGCGCCGTCGTCGGCTACGTCGAGGATCAAGGTCGCGTCGGACAGGTGCCCGCATACGAAAGCCCGAGTGGCACCGGCGTGCCGGACCACGTTCGCGAGCGCCTCACACACCGCGAAATACGCCGCGGACTCGATGTCGGCGGGTAGACGGGGCACGTCGATACGAATGTCCACCGGGACCGGAGACCGTGCCGCGACATCACCGATCGCCGCTGGAAGTCCTCGCTCGGACAGAACCTGGGGGTGGATACCGCGGATGAGGTCGCGCAGATCCTGCAGAGCGAGACGTGCCTGCTCCCGCGCCTCATCGATACTGGTGGACGCTGCAGAATCGGCAGGGAGATCGAGCTTCGCGATTCCGAGCGACATGGACAGTGCCACGAGTCGTTGTTGCGCGCCGTCGTGCAGGTCGCGCTCGATGCGGCGGCGTTCGGCGTCGAACGCTTCCGTGAGGGCGCTGCGGGAGAGGGTCACCTCCTCCAGGCGGCGATCCAGTTCTGCGTCCCGAGGCGACAGCATCGCCCGGGCGATCTCGGCCCGGCCGGCCGCCCACACCGCGACGATGTATGCCGCGATCGGAAACAACGCCAACGAGACGAGAACGCCGAGAATTCGATAGAGCGGGGGCACACCGACTTCCGTCAGAGACACCTGCACTCCGAAGCCGATGACGCCCAGGCACAGTGCGAGCACCAACGCGTCGATCCAGCACAACACGGATGCGTTCACGACCGCGTATCCGAGCTCGCGCCAGGTGACTCGTTCGCGTAACCGCGTGCGCAACCACGGGCGCAGACCCGGTTCGGTGACCCGCACGTGCGGGTCGTATGTCGCTTCCTCGTCGACGAGCCGGAGCCGCACCCGTTCCCAGCGAGCGATGGGGATGCCCATCAAGAGGGAAGCTCCCAGAAGGAGCAGGCCGATGACGTAGACGGACAGCACTACGGCGATGGCGACGGCGGCTGCGGTGACCGCACCGAGCGCTGCGCCCGTCACGAGATAAAGCCCGGCGCGCCAGGGCCACAACGATGCAAGGAACCGCCGTGGCGACCGGATCACCGCGGCACGAAGGGTGCGAGGTTCCACGGTGGAGGACGTTACCGCGCCGCAGCGTCCGACACAGTAGTGCTTGCACTACTCCACATTGTCGTCTCCGGGAGACCGACACGACCGTCTCCGGGCGCTTGAGTGGAAGCCATGACTACGACGATTCGAACCGCAGTACGTGGACAGGTTGTGTTGCAGGGCATCTGCCGGCGATTCACGCCGGGTGAGCACGTGGTGACCGCCCTCGATGATGTATCGGTCGAGTTCGCCGCGGGGACCTTCACGGCCATTATGGGTCCGTCCGGATCCGGGAAGTCGACCCTGATGCATTGTGCTGCAGGACTCGACCGCCCCGACGAGGGAACGGTACGCGTGGGCGATGTCGAGACGACGTCGCTGGACGAGAAGACGGCGACGATCTTCCGCCGTCGTCAGGTCGGGTTCGTCTTCCAGGCGTTCAACCTGGTTCCGTCGCTGACAGCGGAACAGAACGTGGCACTGCCGATGCGCCTCGACGGACGGAAACCGGAGGCCGAGGAGGTCACTGCGGCGCTCGACCTCGTCGGCCTGGGTGATCGTGCCGCCCATCTGCCGTCCGAACTGTCGGGCGGACAACAGCAACGGGTTGCGATCGCGCGAGCGTTGATCTGTCGGCCATCCGTGCTGTTCGCCGACGAACCGACGGGTGCGCTCGACATCACGTCGTCCCGCACCGTGCTCCGGCAACTCCGTGACCTTGTCGACCGGAACGGTCAAACCGTCGTGACGGTCACCCACGACCCGGTCGTCGCTGCGGCTGCGGATCGCGTGCTGTTCCTCGCCGACGGTCGGGTGGTCGACGAGTTCGGAGCGGGTGCGACCGCGCAACGTATCGGTGCCCGGATGACGGAATGGGAGGCGTGATGTTCTCCCTTGCACTGTCTTCGGCCCGACACCAGTGGCGCACGCTGCTCGGCAGCGGAGTGGCCCTCGCCTGCGGTATCGGTCTGCTGGCTGCGACCCTACTCGTGATCGTCTCCGCGCAGCCACGACCATCTGCCCGGTACGCCGACGCAGACCTGATGGTGGTCACCGAAGAGATGGGCCAGACGTACAACGCGACACCCGTGCGGCGCCCGCTGGACGACGTCGACGAGACCGAACTCGTCACACGTCTGCAGAATGTGGCGGGGGTTGCGTCGGTCATCCCCGATCGGGTGTTTCCGGCCCAGCTCGCAGATGGTGACCGGATCCTCACCCCCACGGACCACGACGACCCGCTCGGCCACAACATGTCGTCGTCGATGCTGGGCACCGAACGGATCGCCGCAGGTCTACCGCCGGCCGGTGCCGGACAGGTGGTGGCCCCCGAATCCAGTGGTCTGCAACCTGGCGACGCTGCCACTCTTCTCACTGCTGCCGGCCGGGTGCCCGTCACCGTGTCGGGCGTTGCGAACGGTCGGTCGATCTATCTCGACGACGTCACCGCCGCGTCGATGTCGTCCGGTGTGACCGCCGTGGGTGTCGTCCTTCACGACGGTGTCGACCCCGCTTCCGTACGGCACGACCTCGCGGCTGCGGTCGGGGATACCGGCGAGGTGCTGACCGGCGCGGATCTGGTGAGGACCGAGAGCTCGGCGGATCGCGGCGCGCGGAACATCGGGTCACAGTTGCTCGGAACGATGGGGTTGCTTGCCGCGATGATCACGGTGTTCATCGTGGCGACCACCTTCGCCTTCACGGTGACACAGCGTCGCCGCGAACTCGGACTGTTACGCGCGGTGGGCGCCACACCGCGACAGGTCCGACGCATGCTGCTGACGGAAGCCCTCGCGGTGGGGGCAGTGTCGAGCGTGGCGGGGGCCGGGCTGGGATGCGCGGTCGCGCCGGTGCTGGGTGGATGGATGCGTGGGGCCGACATGCTGCCTCGGGGATGGGAGCTCTCGATTACGGTCCTGCCCGTACTCGCCTCGGTGGCCACCGGTGTAGGGGTCGCCCTCTCGGGCGTGTGGCTCGCGTCTCGGCGGGCGGCGACGGTACAGCCGATCGAGGCACTGCGTGAAGCCCACGCGGAGCGGTCACCGATGACGACCGGACGCCGAATCGTCGGCGGGGTGGGCGTAGTCGGTGCCGTGGCATGTGCAATCGCGAGTGCTGCCGGCAGTGGTGGCTCGACGGTCTCGTTCGCGGTCGTCGCCGTGATGGCAGCCGTCGTCGGGTTCACGGCTCTCGGACCGGTCTATCTCCCACGATTGCTGCGGGCGGTCGTACCGGGCGCCGGACCCGTCGCGCAGCTGTTCCGTGCCGAGGCGACACACGGGGCGCGCCGCGTGTCGTCGGTAATGGCGCCGATTCTGGTGCTCGCCGGTTTCGCGGTGTTGCTCACGGGCATCGTCGACACGATGGACACGGCATTCGACGGTGCCGCGTCCGCTGCCATTCCCTCGGAACTGGTCGTATCACCGGCCGACGGCAGTCCTGCGATGCCGAGCGACACGCGTGAGAAGGTGTGGTCGGCCGGTGAAACGGATGTGGTCGCACCCGTCGCCACCACGGTGATCCTCCACGACAGGGCGCTGGACGCGTGGGGAATTTCCGGGGAGGAGCTTTCGTCGATGGGGTTGACCGTTCGAGAGGGTTCCCCGGAACTGCTGGATGGCGGCAGCGTCGTGCTCGACGCGGATGCAGCGATCCGCTTGGGGCTGGGCGCCGGAGCCACGGTCGAGACCACATTCCCGGACGGGACGAGCGCTCCGCTCGACGTGGTGGCCGTCGTATCGGGTGGTCCGGCCTTCTCGTATGTGGATCATGGGACGGCCCTTGCACACGACCGGACTGCGATGACTCCGATCCTGTACGTCGACGGAACCGACCAGCAGGCCCTCTCCGAGGCCATGATGGGAACAGCGGTGCAGGTCGAGACGCCTGCTCGGTTCGAGAGCGCAGGGAACGCCGAGGAGGAACGTCTGCTCCGCTTGTTCGAACTCGCGCTGGTGGGAATGTCGCTGACATTCGCGGCCCTCGCGGTGGTCAATACGACGTCGATGGCTGCAGCGGACAGGCGGTCCGCACTGGCACTGCTGCAACGTATCGGTGCAACCCGCCGGCAGGTGTACGGACTCGTCGCGCTGGAGGCGTTCGTGGTCGCAACGGTCGGCGTCGTTCTGGGAGTGCTTCTCGCGTGGCCGGCTCTGGCCGGGGTGGCAGCGGGACTCTCCGACGACGTGAGCCGCGCGGTGTCTCCGTCCGTCCGGTGGAGTGCGGTAGGAACCGTAGCAGTCGTCTCGGTAGGAATCGTGTCGGCAGCGGCCGTTGTTCCCACGACTCGTGCCTTGCGCTCGTCGGTCGGGTGATTCGTGGCCCAGGGGCCGTAGGTAGACAACCGAGAGGTGAGGCTCACAACCCTCATGGTCGACCACCAGGGTTGTGAGCTTCACTTCTGCGTTGTGGACCTCGAGCGACGACCAGCGGCGTTTCGTTCGTGACACTCGCCGGACACGACGGCGAAAAAGTGGAATGCTGCACTCCACTGCGTGTCCACATCCGTCGAACCGGTCCTACGCGGGAGGCCTCGATGACGATCTACCGACAACAGCTCGGCGGAACCGGCTACGAGTTCGACGGCCTCGTCGATCTGCTCGGGAAGGCCTCTCCGCGCCGCTCGGGTGATGAACTCGCCGGCTGCGCGGCCACCTCGGATGCCGAACGTGCCGCGGCGCAGCTGGCCCTCGCCGACCTCCCGCTGACCACCTTCCTCACCGAGGTGGTCGTGCCGTACGAGACCGACGAGGTCACCAGGCTGATCGTCGATACCCACGACGCGACGGCCTTCGCCCCGGTCTCGCACATGACCGTCGGGGGACTGCGCGACCATCTCCTGGAGGTCGCGGCCCGACCGGACTCCGCCGACGTGCTCGCGGCACTCGCGCCGGGACTCACCCCGGAGATGGTCGCGGCGACCAGCAAGATCATGCGCAACCAGGACCTCATCGCGGTCTCCCGCGCAGCGACCGTGACCAGCGCGTTCCGCACGACCATCGGGTTGCCCGGCCGGCTCGCGACGCGCCTGCAACCGAACCATCCCGTCGACGATCCGCGCGGGGTCGCCGCGTCCGTCCTCGACGGTCTGCTGATGGGATGCGGCGACGCGGTGGTCGGGATCAATCCGGCGAGCGACTCGCCGCACGCGGTGTCCGACCTGCTGCACCTGCTCGACGAGATCCGGCAGCGATTCGAGATCCCCACCCAGGCGTGCGTGCTGACCCACGTCACCACCACTATCGATCTGATCGAGAAGGACGCACCGGTCGATCTGGTGTTCCAGTCCGTCGCCGGTACCGAGGGCGCCAACCGCAGCTTCGGGGTGGACCTCGCAGTGCTGCGGGAGGGCAACGAGGCCGGCAGGTCGCTGCGACGGGGGACCGTCGGCAACAACGTCATGTACTTCGAGACCGGGCAGGGTTCGGCGTTGTCGTCGGGAACCCATTTCGGAACCGGTGGCAGGTCGGTGGATCAGCAGACCCTCGAAGCGCGCGCCTATGCCGTTGCGCGCGAGTTCGAACCGCTGCTCGTCAACACCGTCGTCGGGTTCATCGGACCGGAATACCTGTACGACGGCAAACAGATCATCCGCGCGGGTCTCGAAGACCAGTTCTGCGGCAAACTCCTCGGCCTGCCTATGGGTGTGGACGTCTGCTACACCAATCATGCCGAGGCCGATCAGGACGACATGGACACCCTGCTGACCCTGTTGGCCGTTGCCGGAACAGCATTCGTCATCACAGTGCCGGGTGCCGACGACGTGATGCTCGGCTATCAATCGCTGTCGTTCCACGACGCGCTGTACGTGCGGGAGGCCGCCGACCTGCGGCCGGCACCGGAGTTCGAGGACTGGCTACGCAGGCAGGGTATGGCGGACGATATCGGTCGCATCCTGCCGGTGGACGTCGGCACGTCCCCTCTGCGCGCACTCGGAGGTGCCTTGTGAGCGACCTGTGGGACGAATTGCGCCGGAACACCCAGGCACGGATCGGCCTGGGACGCACCGGGAACAGCATCCCGACGCGCCGTCATCTGGAATTCGTGGCGGCCCATGCCGAGGCGCGCGACGCCGTGCACGTCCCGCTCGATGTGCATTCCTTGGCTCAGCGGGTTCGTGATCTCGGGCTCGGTGAGCAGTTGATCGTGGAAAGCGCAGCAGGAGATCGCAGTACGTATCTGCGTCGCCCCGACCTCGGCCGGCAGCTCGCCGAGGGGACCACGCTGCCGCGCATGGAGGCCGATCTCGGTATCGCGCTGTGCGACGGGTTGTCGTCCACCGCTCTCGACGCCCACGGACCCGATCTGCTCGCGGCGATCGTCGCGGCCCTGCCGGGGCTGACGGTGGCGCCGCCGGTGCTCGCGACGCAGGCGCGCGTCGCGCTGGGCGACCATATCGGTGAGCAACTCGGTGTCACGACGATGCTCGTCATCATCGGTGAACGTCCCGGCCTGTCGGTGGCCGACAGCGTCGGCGTGTACCTGACGCACCACCCGAGGCCGGGACGCAGTGACGCCGAACGCAACTGCGTGTCGAACATCCATCTGCCCGGCGGGATGACCTACGAGCATGCAGCGCGCGTCGTCGCGGCCCTCGTGAACGGCGCGCGACAGTTGGGGGCGTCGGGGGTGGCGTTGAAGGACACCTCGCGGGATCCCGCACTCACCGACCCCGACAGCGGAGCGGGAATCGGTCATCGGAGCGCGTAAAAGCGCGCTCCGATGACCATTTCGCGCTCTGCTGCCCTCGGTCGAGGGTGGTTACCGGAGGAAGTGCGCGTACTCCCCGCGCCGCTCCGCCTTCAGCGTCGTGTTGAGCACCAGGCGGGTCTGGAGGCGGATGTAGTCGTCGAGGGTGTAGATGGATCCGAAGTGCCAGTGCTTGAGCGCCCACCCGTGGGCGAGGAGCAGGATGTCGAACACCATCAGGTCGACGTCGATGGGCTCCATGATGCCGGCGGCGATGCCGTCGTCGAGGGCGGAGCGCAGCGGCGCCGACGTCTCGACCTCCAGTTCCTTGATCCGGGCACGACCGGCAGCGTCGAGCGTGCGGCTCTCCCGGTAGGTGAGAACGGTGGCGTCGAGGTTCTCGTCGACGATCTCGATATAGCGGCGGATGCCGGCGGCGAGCCGTTCGACCGGGTCGTCGCCGGCGGCCTCCATCGCAGGTTCGATCTGATCGCGGAAGGTGTCGAGGATCGAGACGATGGTGGCGAGAAGGATTTCCTCCTTGCCACCGAAGTACTTGTAGATCAGTCCGACGCTGACACCGGCCTCGTCGGCCAGCGCCTGCATCGACATCTGGTGGAAACCGGTGCGCTGCATGACCTGCACGGCGGCGTCGAGGACCTGCTTGCGGCGGGAACTGGTACGAACTGCCCGCACGGCCTCTTCCACGGGAAGTGCATCGTGGTCGGTGGTCATAGGGGCTCCTCGTCGCTTTTCGGTCCGATTCACAGTACCGAGTGCTCAGCGGGGTGAATCGTGCAGCTGGGACGGTCGTCAGATCCCGAGATCCTTCGCGACGATCGTCTTCATGATCTCGGTGGTTCCGCCGTAGATCGTCTGGATACGGGCGTCGACGAAAGCGCGTGCGACGCCGTATTCGCGCATGTAACCGTAGCCACCGTGCAATTGCAGGCACCGGTCGGCGACACGCACCTGGAGTTCGGTGGCCCACCACTTCAGACGCGCGGCGCGGGCGGCGGTGAGCTGCCCGGACACGTGCTCGGCGATGCAGTCGTCGAGATAGGTGCGGGCGATGTCGAGCTCGGTGGCCAGCTCGGCGAGCACGAACTGGGTGTTCTGGAAGCTCGACACCGGCTTCCCGAATGCTTTCCGTTCGCGGACGTAGTCGAGGGTCTGCGCGAGGACACCCTCGGCTGCAGCGACCGCGCCGATCGACAGCGACAATCGTTCCTGCGGGAGGTTGTGCACCAACTGGTAGAAGCCGCGACCTTCGTCGCCGAGCCGGTTCGCGACCGGCACCCGCATGTCGGTGAACGTCAGCTCGCTGGTGTCCTGGGCGTGCAGACCGATCTTCTCGAGATTGCGTCCGCGGGAGAAGCCCGGGGTGTCGGCCTCGACGACCAGCAGCGTCAGACCCTTGTGCGGGTCGTCGGAGGTGCGGGTCGCGACGACGAACAGGTCGCCGTTCTGACCGTTGGAGATGAACGTCTTGGCTCCGTTGACGACGTAGTGGTCGCCGTCGCGCACCGCGGAGGTGCGGATGCCGGTGAGGTCACTGCCGGTGCCGGGTTCGGTCATGGCGATACCCAGCACGGTCTCGCCGCTGACGACGCCGGGCAACCAGCGTGCCTTCTGTTCGTCGTCGGTCAGCTCGGTCAGGTAGGGCAGCACCACGTCGTTCTGCAGGGAGAACGCAATGCCGGCTGCGGCGTTGCCGGCGCGGTTGACCTCCTCGATGAGGATGGCGTTGTACCGGAAGTCGTCGACGCCGGGACCGCCGTACTTCTCGTCGACGGAGAAGGCGAGCAGTCCGAGCTTGCCCGCTTCGGTGAACAACGACCGGTCGAGGCAGCTCGCGTGCTCCCAGTCCTCGTGCACGGGGGTGATCTTGTCGCGGACGAAGTCGCGGGCGACCTCCCGGAACTGCTGGTGCTCGGTCTCGTAGTCGAGGCGTGCATTCATCGGGTGATCCTCGAGTCGGTGGGTGCGGTGAACAATCCTGCGGCGAATTCGTCGGCTGCCGTTCGGGTTGCCTTGTAGTGCAGTTTCTTTCCGGTGGCCGAGACCGGCAGCGACTCGACGAACCGGTAGGCCCGCGGTCGCTTGAAGGTGGACAACATCGGGTGTTCGCGACAGTGCGCGTCGAGGGCGTCGGCCGTGACGTCCGGGCTGCCGGCGACGATGTACGCGACGACGATGCGTCCCCACCGGTCGTCGGGCACGCCGACGACGAGGCAGTCGGACACACCCGGATGCGAGTTGAGCGCTTCCTCGACCTGCACCGGATGGACGTTCTCACCACCGCAGACGAGCATGTCGTCCTTGCGTCCGACGATGGTGACGAACTCCCCGGCATCCCACGTCGCGAGGTCGCCGATGTGCAGCCATCCGTTGTTGAACTTGGCCTTCTCCTGGTCGGGGGAGTCGAAGTAGGCGTTCGAACCCTTGGGGGAGCGGACGATCACCTCTCCGACCTCTTCGCCGTCCTTGGCGACGACGTCGTCGTGGTGGGCGAGTCGGTCCTCGTAGATGTGAACCACGCGCACGTCGTCGTCGGTGCACGCTCGGCCCGCGGTGCCGGCATGCTCGGGCAGATCGGTGGGGCGAAGGAAGGTGTTCCAGAACCCTTCGGTGCTGCCGTAGCCGTTGAAGATCCGCGGGTTGAGAACCTGCTGGTAGCGCAGTGCCGCTTCACGTTCGAGCGGCGCACCCATCGTGACGATGCCGCGCAGCGATGACAGGTCGCGCGGACGGGCCTCCTGCGCGGCCGCGAGCATCGCAAGGTTGGTGGGTGCTCCGATGAGGAAGGTGAGTCCGTGCTCGGCGACGAGGTCGAGGACGCGGTCGGCGTCGAAGCTGCGCAGCGGCACCACTTCTCCACCGATGTAGAAGACCGGGTTGGGTCCTCCGGAGTACAGGCCGCCGCGGTGGAACCACGGCGTCATGTTGAGCGTCTTGTCCTCGGGACTCAACGGGAAATGCATGATGACGTCGTGCGCGCTGAAGATCTCGATCATGCTGTTGAGCGGCACACCCTTCGGCATGCCGGTGGTGCCCGAGGTGTAGAGGCGGGTGGTCTCGTCCCACACCGTCCGGTGCAACGGCGGGAGCGCGACCCGCTCGGCCGCCAGGTGCCGGTACCGCACAACGGTGGCACCGGGAACGGAGACCGGATCGCCGTCGCCCACCGCGACGATCACCTTCGGGGTGTGCGCCGAGCGTTCCAGCGCCTCCGTCACCATCGGGGTGAGCTCGGTGTCGTAGACGAAGACCGTGGGTGCGGACTTGTCGAGGACGAACGCGGTCTCGCCGGCTGCGAGCCGGAAGTTGATCGGCGAACCCACCGCGCCCACCGCCTGGGTGGCGAGATACAGCTCAGCGAACTCGACACTGTTGAACAGCTGATAGGCGACGACATCCCCGGCCTGCACGCCTGCATCGGCCAGACCAGTGGCGACTCGGTCGACGCGTTCGCCGAGTTCGGCGTAGGTCAACCGGGTTCCGGTCTCGGGATCGGTGATGGCAACGCGGTTCCCGTACCGTCCCAGGTTGCGCCGGAAGCCGTTGAGATACGTGAAGTCGTTCTCGAAGTACTCCCGGTAGGCCCGGGCGTTGTACGACGCGCTCATGATTCGATCTCCCCTGACGATGTCGATCAGCCGGCCATGGTGAGGCCGCCGCTGACGCTGATCACCTGGCCCGTGATGAACGATGCGGCCTCGGATGCGAAGAACAGGACGGGTGCGGCGACCTCCTCGGGTCGCGCGAGTCGCCGGAACGGAATGGCCTTGATTAGAGCAGCTTTGAGCTTCTCCTCCTGGGCCTGGAACAGCGGTGTGTCGGTGGGGCCGGGGCACACGCAGTTGACGTTGATGTTGTGCCGGGCCATCTCGCGGGCGAGCGACTTGGTGAGGGCGATGACGCCACCCTTCGCGCCCGCATAGATGGATTCGCCGGAACTGCCGACCCGGCCGGCATCGCTGGCGAGGTTGATCACGCGACCACCGTTGCCTGCGTCGATGATGCCGGGCAGGAAAGCGCTGCAGATGTGCACCGGGCCGAGATAGTTGATCGCGACGACCTTCTCGGCGAACTCCGGTGTGGCGTTGAGGAACTGATCGGTGCGGTCCCAGCCGGCAGCGTTGACGATCACGTTGGGCACGCCCACTTCTGCGTGGGTGCGGTCGCGGAGTTCGTCGACCTGGGCGCGGTCGGCGATGTCGACCGGCAGTGCCGTGATCAGCTGGGGGTACTCCTTGGCCGTGGCTTCGGCAGCCGCCAGGTCGAGATCGGCGGCGACGACGCGATCACCCTGCGCGGCGAAGGCGAGAGCGATGGCCTTGCCGATTCCGGAACCGGCGCCGGTGACCAGTGCGATGTTGCTCATGGGAGATCCTTACGGGTCTGGGAAGTTCGGATCAGGCCTTGACGTACTTCGCGAAATCGGCGGGTCGCTTCTCCGCGAACGCCTTGGCTCCTTCGAGCCCCTCCTCGGACTTGCCGAACAGGTCGAGGGCCGACATCGCGAGATTGCTCAGGCCGGCCTGGTGGTCGGTGTCGGCATTGAACGACTGCTTGAGGAACTTGATCGCGGTGGGGCTCTTCTCGGCGATCTCGGCAACGACCGCCTTCGCCTCGTCGAGCAGTTTGTCTTGCGGGACAACCCAGTTCACCAGTCCCCAGCGTTCGGCGGTGGCGGCGTCGTACTGGCGGCACAGGTACCAGATTTCTCTCGCGCGCTTCTCTCCGACGACGCGGGCGAGGAAGGCAGAGCCGAATCCGGCGTCGAACGAGCCGACCTTGGGTCCGGCCTGGCCGAACCGGGCGTTTTCCGACGCGATCGAGAGGTCGCACAGGACGTGGAGAACGTGTCCGCCGCCGACGGCGACGCCGTTGACGGCTGCGATGACCGGCTTGGGGATGTCGCGGATGAGCTTGTGGAGGTAGCCGATCTCGAACATGCCGCTCTCGGTGGGCCCGTAGTCGCCGGTCTCGGCGCGCTGCTTGACGTCGCCGCCGGTGCAGAAGGCCTTCTCACCGGCGCCGGTGAGGATGATGGCCGAGACGCGGCTGTCGGCCCAGGCCGATCGGAACGCCTTGATCAGTTCCTCGACGGTCTTGCCCCGGAAGGCGTTGTAGCGCTCGGGCCGGTTGATGGTGATGATGCCGGCTGCGCCGTCGATCTCGTAGGTGATGTCTTCGAAGTCGGTCATGGGTTCCCCTTCATCGCTGCAGGTAGGAGCCTGATCGAACAGCCATTTCCTGCGGGTGAATGACTATTCATTTTTCATGAATCTACATTCACGAACAGGGTGTGTCAACCGTCACAGGGACGCTTCGCCGACTTGGGTGGATCTGCCCCCGGATTCCGGGGCTCAACCCACCGAAATCGACAACTGGGCGTGGTAACGACGAGGGGTGGCGATCCGACACCAGTTCAGGAGGGCATTCAGCGCGTGTGCAGTCGGGAAAGCAGCGGCGCACGGGGCCTGGTGTCGGATTGAAGGAGAAACATGAAGTTCGTCGTCCCCTACCTGCGCGTCGTAGCGGGGATGTTCGCCGCCATCACGCTGTGGCTGGCGATCGTGGAAGTGGTCAACGGCAACGGGGCCGACGCGATCCTGTTCCTGGCATTCGCGGCCGGCCTGGGATATCTCGCGATCGGCAAGCCCCTGCGCGACCGCCGCAAGCGCATCAAGGCCGAGCAGGACGCGATCGCCGCACGCGCCGAAGCCGGCCACCGCGCGTTCCTCGCGGGGGATGTGCGGGCGGCGATGGCGCCGCCGCCCGAGCCGCCGAAGCCTCCGAGGATCCGCCGCGGGGTGGTCATCGCCGCTGCCGTCGCCGGACTGATCGTCCTCATGGGAATCATCGGTGACATCTCGGACGGGCTCGACTCGCCGACGAAGGACGACGCGAGTACGACTCCTCGCGCTGCCGCACCGACGACCACCACGCCGTACACGACCTCGGCTGCCACCACGGCACGGACCGTCGCTCCGGAAACCACTCCCGCGACGAGGATTTTCACCACGCAGGTCGCGGCTGTCGCGTCCACCGCGGTGATGCCGAACGTCGTGTGCATGGATCTCCAAGCGGCACAGGACACCATCCAGGCCGCCGGCGTGTTCTACTCCACGAGCGTCGACGCGACCGGTCAGGGACGTGCGCAGGTATGGGACAGGAACTGGGTCGTCGTCGACCAGACCCCCTCGGTGGG
This sequence comes from Rhodococcus sp. BUPNP1, assembly GCF_002215235.1. NCBI lineage: Bacteria > Bacillati > Actinomycetota > Actinomycetes > Mycobacteriales > Nocardiaceae > Rhodococcus > Rhodococcus sp. BUPNP1. The sequence goes on along the minus strand of NZ_NERM01000010.1, from coordinate 4,871 downwards.
AACATCGATCGGTGAAGGCGACCCAGTGCTGTCGGTTCTGAAAGAGGGCGAATTCAGCGGGTGTTAGGCCATCGGCTGCTCCGTGCGGGAGAGATCCTCGGTGGTGGCGGTGTTCGACGGATGCCGGCCACCCTCGAGGAACCCCATCGTTCCCGGCCGTAGGGCCTCGACCCGCAGACCCGCCATCGCGGCCTTCAGCCCGAGATCCTTGATCGTCGAGGCGATTCGGCCGGAGTATGCCTGTTCCTTCGGGGTGTCGTCCCGCTCGTGGAACTGGACGACGCCGACGTGTCGGCCCAGGCTCACGCCGACACCGTTGAACCCGAAATCGAGGTTCGCGGGTTCCTCACCGGCGATTCGGCTGAGAACCGTGTCGGCCGCAGCCAGGCCGGTGGGCAGGGCGGACTGGCATGCCATCCGCACCGGCTCTCCCGACGGTGCCGCGCAGTCACCGGCGGCGATCACGCGGTCGTCGTCGATGCTGGTCATCGTTTCGTCGGTGAGGATCCGGCCGAGTTCATCCGTCCTGAAGCCGCTGGAGCGGGCCAGTTCGGGAACGCCGAATCCGGCGGTCCAGACGGTGATCGCACTCTCGAGGACGGTGTCGTCGTCGAGAGTGAAGCCGTCGGGTCCGACGCGGGTGACGCGCGCGTTCTCGATGATCTCGACCTGCAGGTCCGCGAGCCGTTCGTAGGTTGCGGCACGGGCCTTCTCGGACAGCATCGGACCGATGGCACCGCTGCACACGAGGCGCACGCGACGTCCCTGTTCGGCCAGCTCGCCGGCTGTTTCGAGCCCGGTGAGCCCGGCCCCGACGACCGTGACGACGGCATCCGGCTCGAGGTTGCTCAGCGCGTACTGCAGGCGTTCGGCATGCTCGAATTCGGCCACCGGGAACGCGAATTCCTCGACGCCGGGAACGGTGGACCGTCTCGTGGCGGTACTTCCGACGGCGTAGACGAGGTAGTCGTAGCCGACCGTTCCGCCGGATGCGAGATGGACGGTGCGCGTGCCGGGTTCGATGCGGGTCACGGTATCGACCAGAAGGTCGACTCCTTTCGCCAGAAGTTTGCGGTAGTCGCCGGATGCATGGTGGTTGCCGACCGCGAACTGGTGCAACCGGGTTCGCTGGACGAAGTGCGGCCGGGGATTGATGACGGTGACCGCAGCCTTCCTGCTCATGCGGTTGGCAGCGACCGTTCCGGCATATCCACCGCCGATGACGACGACACGGGGGCGTGTGTTGAACATGGCTTCTCCGATCCGTTCGTTGGCTCCGTCGGGAGCCCTCGTCATGTAGGACCGGACAGCTACGTCGTTTGTGACATGCCGCGCCGAACAATCGGCAGAATTCAGGGGCGTTGCAGGTCACGCAGTTGCTGGACAAGGGCGCGCACGTCGGCGACTCGTCCCAGGTGCGCGAGCTTCTCCGGGTTGGTGAGGACCCGGATCGCACCGATCTTCCCGTCCGTCACGTCGAACGTCATGACCTGCACGATGGCACCCTCGGCGTCCCGCACGATCAGGCCGGGAAGCCTGTTGATCTCATGGGACTCGAGCACCATGCCGAGCTGAGCCATGGGCGAGACGAACGAGGCGAGCAACCGCCGCACCTTCTCGTCGCCGACCACGATCTTCCGTACGGCAGGTGTCTTGCCGCCGCTGTCGGCGACGAGATGTACATCGGCTGCCAGCATGTCGCGCAGGGCGTCGACGTCGCCGTCCTGGAACGCCGTGAGGAATCGTGCGGTGAGCTGTTCGTGCGCCTGCGGATCGGTGTCGAACCGCGCCGAACCTTGATCGACGTGGCGCCGAGCCCGCACCGCGAGCTGCCGGCACGCCGCTTCGGAGCGGTCGACGATCGCGGCGATCTCCGAGAAACCGAATCCGAATGCCTCGCGCAACACGAAGACGGCTCGTTCGAGCGGACTGAGACGTTCGAGCAGCACGAGGGCTGCCGTCGAGACCGATTCCCGCAGTTCGGCCGAGCGCGCCGGATCGTCGTACGGCTCCTCGAGTATCGGTTCCGGCAGCCACTCGCCGACGTAGTGTTCGCGCCTGGCCCGGGCAGATTCGAGCATGTTGATCGATACCCGGGTGACGACGGTGGACAGGAAGGCTCTGGCCGAATCCGGTTCGACGCCGGAGGTTTCGTATCGCACCCAGGTGTCCTGCACCGCGTCCTCGGCTTCGGTCACGCTCCCGAGGATGCGGTAGGCGATGGCGAACAACAGTGGACGCAGGTTCTCGAACTCTTCGACGCCGGTCACGTCGGCCCTTCCCGTAGACCCGTGCTTCGATCACAGCACTCCACCCGGGGTTCGCGCAACGAGGATGAATTCGATCAGGGACGAATCGGGCGCCCTGCGGGCGGCTGCCCTCGACCGATCGGAGACCCTTCGGGTCCCTGAGTCGTCGTCCCCTTCCCCAAGGCTGCCCGGTCGCCATGCCCCGATAGACCGTCTCGGCCAGCACGGATAGCCCCACGTCGCGGAGGACGTGCGGCTCGTACTGGACCCGGTCGTTCGTGTCGACCCGCACGATCGGGTGCTCCACCACCAGCTGTGGAGACGAGGGATACTGGTGCCCAGTCGGTTTCGAGACAGGGAACGGCCCCGGCTCGCAGCGTCCGCGCGCTGACGTCGGACTGTGGGAGACGAGCGACGAGCTGCGTCGACGCGCCTCGGCTACCGGAACGGCCCTCGTGCGCGACGATGCAGGTGAAACGCCTCGAGCCCTCCGATCACGGTGGATCGGAGGGCTGGAAAGTCAGGACGTCGGGCGTGAACCCGGGGGAGCGGGTGTGTGTCGGCCGGCGCGGAAGAACGCGCTCGCGGCTCGTTGCTGGAATACGCCTCTCGAAGGCGTGTGGATAGACTCCACCCTACGGTGCATGACAGGTTCCTTCTGTCGTGTGCCCAGACCCCGGTCCGGTGTTGGCGCACCTGCCGGGGTCGACCTGTTTTCAGGTCGGTGGAGGGATGGTCGCACGGGTGTGCGAAGTCGTCAACTCGAACACACGTTCTGCTCTTGCGTGCCCTGGAATCATGGGAAGCGCGCACGAGGGAGGCGCCGTGTCCGATCCGAACCAGGACGATGTCGAAGCCGAACTGATCGCGTTCGTCCGTGCCTGGGCCGAGGCCATCGTGTCGAACGACGCCGAGCGGATCGCCGAGTTCGCGGACGACGACTGGGTGATGGTCTCCGAATCCGGCACGGAATCGGGCCGACGCTTTCTGTCATTGGTCGCGTCCGGTGAACTGACCCATTCCGCGATGGACACGGTCGGGGAGATTCGAGTGCGTGTCCACGGGGACACCGCGATCCTGACGGCCCGGGTGACAAACACTGCGCACTTTGCCGGCGAGCAGTTCGACGCGGATGAATGGACCACCGACGTGCTCGTCAGGCGAGGCGGGAAGTGGCAGTGCGTCCTGACCCACACCACACCCGCACGCAGCGATACGTCCGAATAGCGCTTCTTGCAACGATTGTCGCGGTTGTTCATGGACAGCCCAGTGGTTCGGATGTAAAACCGATTGTCAGCCGTCATCGAATCCGACCCGGCCTATGGTGAGACTTCTTCGCGTCGAGCCCCCACTTCCCACAAGTGCGCGTCGAGATGGCACAGTGCGGCACGGCCGACATCCGGGAAGAAGGGGACTCGCGTGGGAGCTGTGCGACGCACGGTGGTGGCGACCGCAGTCGCGGCCACAGCCGCGGTAGGTGTATCGACGGGGCAGGCGGCGGCGACTCCTGCCATCGACACCGTTGTGAACGGTGCACTGTCCGTCACCCCACTGTGCCAGGGAACCATCGACGCGCTGATCATCGCGTGCACCGAGCTCGAGAAGCTGACACCGCACTTCCCGCTGATGCTCGACCTCAACCCGCGGGGTACGCACCTCGTCGTGCTCGGGGCCGGACTCACCGAGGACGGCAAGATCCGGCCGGTGCTCGAAGAACGGCTCGAAGCGGCTCTTCGTGCAGCGCAACGCTATCCGGAGTCGCCGATCGTCGTCACCGGTGGCGTCCCGCGCAACGGTGTTACCGAAGCGCAGGCCATGAAGGACTGGCTGGTCGCGCGAGGCATCCCGCCCGAACGCATCACCGAGGAATCGCAGTCGACCTCCACCGTCGAGAACGCACGCTTCACCAACGACGTTCTGCTCGAACGGCGAGCCACGGGCGCTGTACTGGTGACGAACCGAGACCATCTCGAACGCGCGATGATCAACTTCCGGCAGGCGGTCGACGCACGTATTCCGGTCGCGGGCATCGTCGCAGCGTGAGCGCAGGAAGTATCAACTCGACGTGTTCGCCTTCCGTGTCAGTACCTGACTGATCTCCGAAACATTCTTCGCCAGTTCGAAGTTGACCCATCCGGCTACTTCCCATAGAGGTGAGGGTTCGGGCATGAGTCCGATGATCGTCTTCTCGATGTCGGTAGCTTCGAGAAGCGCGGCCCATTCGGTGCGAAGAGTCCGGATGCGGTCGGTCGAGCCGGACCACTCGTAGGCGTCCGGCCCGACCACAGTTCCCCCACTGCAGACCGCCACGGTGTTCGTCCACCACCACTCGATGTGCCAGAGCAGCCACGCAATCGTGGGCTCCGGAAGGGCCTCGGCCGTTTCGTCCGGCCAGTCGGCGACCAGACGCCCGTCGACCCGCCGAACGCCCACGCAGTTCGACGACGGCTCCCAGTGCACGGCAGCCTCGTCGATCCGCGGCAGCACGTGTTGTTCTGCGACACTCCTATTGACTTGCTGTCAAGCGGCGGTCGTTTGGCGTCGAGGCTGCAGCGTCTGGACGATGAGTGGATAGAGCTGCCGAACGAGATACCGTTTCAGGCAGCGGATGATTTCCATCTT